>CALJIQ010000528.1 GCA_937973995.1 uncultured Saprospiraceae bacterium | reverse complement strand
AACTTGTTCATATCAATGAACAAGTTAATATATCTGTAACCCATTCATAAACAAACGGCTACAAACGTTCACATAAAAGTTATCGCACCATAAATATCCCAAAAATTCATCTATCAAAATAATAATCATACACCTATTTTTAATAAATCCTGTCTTATCCACCAAAAAACAAGGAGATCATCAACAATCTAGTTGCCATTCTCAAATAGGTCCCCTCTTCCCAAAATGGGAATATCGCTTTTCTTCCTTCTTACCCATGTTATTGATTATCAGCATTGTATGAATCAGGATTGGTTTTTTCTTTTTATGGAGACATATGCTACTTAGCTAAATTTTGAGAGAGAAATAAATAGGCTCAATGCATCTCCTGCTAAGTCTCGCAACAGTCCTACTTAGCGTTACTTTGCGAAACCTTAGCGGGAAATAAAACCAAGTAGCCAAACTGTAGAAAATGAAAAGGTTATTAATCATCCTACTCACACTAAATTCACTATCTCTATTTGCTCAACAAGTGAGCACCATCGCAGGGGTTTTAGAAACACCAGGCTTCAATGATGGGAATGCGCTAAGTGCCAGATTTTTTAATCCACATGGCATAGCCTTAGATGAAATGGGCAATGCGTATATCGCCGATCGCTATAACCATACCATCCGAAAATTAGCAGTGGATGGGCAAGTAAGCACCATTGCGGGTAGGGCTGGCTTTAGTGGGACAGCAGATGGCGTGGGCGAAGCGGCACGATTCAATGAACCCTGGGGCATCTGTGCAGCGGCGGACGGAACGGTCTATGTAGCCGATACTAAAAATAATAAAATCAGACAGATAACCACGGATGGACGAGTCACCACCATTGCGGGTACGGGGAACTTTGGTACTTCTGACGGCGTGGGCATCCGAGCGACTTTTGGGAATCCTACGGGTATTGAGTTGGATGACTTTGGCAATTTATATATCGCAGAACACCTGACGCATACCATTCGAAAAATAGATTCTAAAGGAGTGGTGAGTACCCTAGCGGGTATCCCTTATATCCCTGGCTATGAGGATGGCACCGGAAGAGAAGCCCAATTTTGGAGACCTTATGGCTTGACGATGGATAACCAAGGAAACATCTTAGTAGCAGACGAATGGAATCATAAAATTAGAAGAGTCACTCCAGAAGGAGTTGTTACCACCGTAGCGGGAATTGGAGAAGTAGATTTAATTAATGGCAATGCCACCGAAGCAGCCTTTAATTTTCCGTGGGATTTGACGGTGGATGAATTTGATAATATTTATGTGGTAGATGGTTATAATTATGTTATTAGAAAAATCACTCCTGAGGGTCAAGTATCCACCTATGCAGGTACTCCGTTTACTTCGGGAGGCGTAGATGGTCGTGCAGATATTGCCACCTTTAGTGGCGCGACTAGTATTGTGTACAATGAGTTAGAAGGTACGCTATACGTAGGCGATGCTTATAATCACTTGGTCAGAATGATTACCACTGGTCGTCCTATTGTTTTAAACTTAACCAATCTATCAGGAAAAGATGTGGTATGTGAAGGGGAAGAATTATTGGTCAGAGGCATTCCAGCTACCGCTGCGAATTACGCATTTTATGTAGATAGTGTATTGGTACAAAATAGTCCTGCAGCTACTTGCAATTTGGACTTCTTGGAAGCAGGGGTGCATCAAGTACAGGTGGCTAGTTTTGATGATAACAATTTAATAGAATCCAATATTTTAACCGTAGAAGTAGAACAGGGTGTAGCCCCCAATATATCTGTTGTAGGAGAACTAACTTTCTATGAAGGCGACTCTACGATTTTATTAGCGGATGGAGTTGGGTCGCATCGTTGGTCCAACGGGGAAACCACTCAAACGATTACCGTCAAAGAATCTGGTGCATATAGTGTGGTGTTAGAACCTAGCAATGGTGCCTGTGGCGGGCGTTCGGAGGAAGTCTTAGTGCAAGTATTGAGAGATGCGGAAGCACCGGTGATTACCGTCGAAGGTCCAACGATTATTTGTCCAGGGGTTAGCACCTTGTTACGATCAGATTATTTGGAGGGGAATCAGTGGTTAAAAGACGGCTGGTTGATGGAAGAAAGCAAAAACAACTTTTTGGAAGTGACGGAAGCGGGTTTTTACCAGATACAAATCGTTGATCCTACAACGGGAGTTTTTATTTTTTCGGAGACCATTGAAATACTATCCACCGAATCGGCTACTACGATTGATTTCCAAGTCAGTAATACCCAACCCAAGGCTGGAGAAGCCATCCAATTTGAAATGATTGGTACGCCGCCACCTCAATTTTTATGGGATTTTGGTTCCGCTCGAATTGGGGCTTCTAGATCCAATAGCCCGACGATCCAATATGAAAAGGGGGGTACCTATAGCATTAGCTTGATTACTGAAAATGAATTGGGCTGTCAGGATACCATCCGTAAAGAAAATTATATCCGAGTGGCTGCTGATGCAGACTTATTCATCCCGACTGGCTTCACACCTAACAATGATGGGGTCAATGATGTCTTTCGAGTTCGAGGTCAAGAACTCCCCAATTATTCCCTCCAAATTTTTAATCAATGGGGTGAGCAATTGCACGCTAGTAAATCACAAGCGGAAGGCTGGAATGGTGCTACTAATGGACAACTTGTGAACTGTGGGACTTATACGTATGTGGTGGCTTGGAATGCGGGGCGGGAAGGGGTGCAGTATTTGTCGGGGCATGTTACTTTGTTGCGTTGAGTGGGTGTTTGGGCATTCAAATTCAAACTCTTTGGGATAATGTTATGGATATAAGGATTTTGTGTTAAAAAAATATAATGCTTTTGTAAGTATAAAAAGGTTTGTTCATTCTTTACTTCTACCCCCGACCCCTAAAGGGGAGTACCTTAGAATTTGTTATTAATCGACTGAATTTTGAGATATTACATTTGTAGTTATTCCTTATGTCCTCACCTTCAGAGATTGCATACGCTGCATGTAAAAATTTACTAAAGTGTATTTAATTAATCGAGAAACTTTTGCAAAGCCAAAAAATAACCCACCCCTAACCATTTTGGCTTTGCTCTTTTTACCTCTGGGTAAAAGCAATCGCTAATCTTCAAATGGAGGGGAATTCCTCCGTCGACAAAGGATTAATTTTATCGCGGAGAGACTCCCCCTCTTTTTAAGAGGGGGTTGGGGGGAGTTCACTGTCAGAAGGTTCTCAACTTCCTACATATCTGTTAAATTTTTAATGCAGCGTATGTTCAGGGGTCGGGGTAGTTCAGAGAAAGTTAACCATTTCCATTTACCTACTGCGATTTTAAGGACCAATAAGAAAGCCGAAGCTATTTTTTAACTTATAGTGTTTCCTATCGTTCTGTTTAGAACTAGACCAATTCCCCCGACCCCAATGGGGAGTACCTTAGAACATCCTAGATGGTAAGTAATTAAAAAGCAAAAGATTGGAACTTGCTTATAACGAACTCCCCTCTGGGGTTGGGGGAATCGAAAGAGTAGGCGCATAGTATTTTTCACTTTCTAGGGTTACTAAAAATTCGACCCTCATTTCCATGAATGCCGAATCCTATCAACTAAAAGCAACAAAATTCTAAAACTTGGTAGGCTCCACACGCCCCACC
The DNA here is from genome assembly GCA_937973995.1 of uncultured Saprospiraceae bacterium. Classification (GTDB taxonomy): domain Bacteria; phylum Bacteroidota; class Bacteroidia; order Chitinophagales; family Saprospiraceae; genus JAFMDF01. The sequence continues at coordinate 6,980 of CALJIQ010000528.1, read as the reverse complement.
ACCCCTCCCAAAACGGGAATCATTCCCACACAAAAAACAATTAATAAAAAAATAATTTAATAAAAAACTATTGACCAATTGCTTAAGCAAATGGAATAACCTTCGCCTCCTATCTGACCAAAGTCCTCCTCCAAACCTATTTATTAGTAAGTATAAAAACCCATATGATTAATTTTTCTACTATTAGCCCACTTAAATGTATTGTCCTTTTTATCTTTTCTGTAAGTTTAGTTGGACACACGCTTCAAGCGCAAGACCTCTCTTTTAATAATACGGTGAGCCCAGAAATCACCCTTTGCCAAGAAGCAGAAACCTTTACGATTTCCTTTACCAATGAGGGCACAAGTACCCTGAGCAATGTACAGGTCTTACTAGATTTACCACAGGGAATGGAATATACGCTAGGGAGCATTCGCAGTGCGACCGGAGGAACCGTATCAGAATTAAGTACTAGTAATCTGGAAAAGGTTCGCTTTAATGTAAGTGATATACCAGCAAGTCAAAGCCTTAGTTTTACGGTAGATTTATCCGCAACTTTTGATGCCTATGTATTCCACTCCAACGGTGGCATTTTTAGAAATACGGTAACCGTGAATTATACGGGAGGAACGGCCAATGAAAAAACTAAAACCTATAATTTACTATATCCTGCGCTCACCATTACCACGGTTGATCCAGTAGCAACAACCGTATTTGTAGGAGGCACCTTCACCCGAAAAGTAACCATCGTCAACGGAGGGTATGGCAAATTAGATGGCTTCGTGTTAAAAGATAATTATGATGAGAATTTACAATTGCTATCGGTTGACAAAGGGCAACTCAATGCAGCGAAAACCGAAATCAGTTTCACGTCAAGTGATTTTACTAGCATCGGCAATGGCGATACTTTCTTTGACCAAAATGAATCTATCACGATCGAGCAAACCATCGTGGCGAATGGGTGTCATGATACCGAATCCACCTTGCAAGCGTTTTGGACTTGCGATGGTCAATCGAGTGGCAGTAATCTCAAAAAGCCATATACCCAAATTCAATTATTTGCACCAAATTTGGAAGTAACACCAACACCCAGTTTTAATACCTGTGTAGATGGAAGTCCAGATGTACAAAAATTGACTTTCGTGAATAATGGAACGGGACCAGCCAACCAAATACAGGTAAGGGTACAACCAGATTTAGAAGAACTATACACCGCTATTGATCCAACTAGTATTACCTATTCGATCAATGGGGGCACCGCTATTGCTTTAGCAACCGAACAAACTTTTGATAAAGCCAATCATGACTGTCTAGGAGCTAACCATGTTGGAGGGTATATCCTAACACTGCCTACTTTGTCTCCCAATGCTACCATGGAATTATCTTGGCATACCTATACTTGTGATACAGAAGTTTGCACAAAGGTCAATTTGCTAAATTGGGAATACGAGGTATCCTATACCGATATGTGCTTTAGTCAAACTTACGAAAGAGAAGGGATTGGGCAAGAGGAGCAGTACAAAAATTTTAGTGTATTCTTTGAGTCTCCCTCCGACTTAGTTGACCAACAAGTAGGAGAATATGTTTTCATCCTTTCCTCTGCTCAATTTGAAGTACCAGAAGGAGCGAATCCCTATTTTGAGGTGGAGTTAGATATTCCAAAAGGTTTAGTTTGGAGTGGAAATAATAATGACTTGATCTATGTGAGTGGACAGTCTGAATGGATACCTAATTCGGTAGATTTTAATACGACTACTAGAAAGCTAATAGCGAAATATCCTTTCCCTATTCCGATTACTTTGAGTCGTTCGGAGTTTCGATTGAAGTTAATGGCGGATTGTTCAGAAAAAGTAAGTGGCTTGGTTACCGTGGGAATGCAACTCTTTTATATCATGGATAGCAGTTGTCCGAATCCCTATCGAATGTTTATGACTTGCTATCAAAATCCAATGACGTATTTACACTGCCCAGGTCCTTGTTCAGAGGGGTTGGCATTCCAAAGTTTTGAGGTAGAGCGAACCAATTTTGGACAGTCGGATAATGATATAGATGGATTGCCAGATGCTACTAATCAATTAGACTTTTCAAAGATAAAGCTCAATCGGGTAATGATGAGCGATACCTTCAAGACCATATTTAAAGGGCGCATCCTTACTTCGGATGCCTACCCTTCTTGGGAGTATGGTTATGCAAATTCTAGCGTTCCCTATGGAGATAAAATGAAATTATTAAATGCGAAGGTGACGATATTAGATAAGAGTAGTGGCAGGACGTATAGTTGTGATAAAGTACCCTTAACGGAATCTTTAGTAAATACAGCTTTAAAAGTTGGAGCAGATTTCAGCGCTCCTACCCTATCTGGTTTGGGTTGTACCGATTTTGATAATTTTATTTTTGAAAATGAAGATGAGATAACGTTAGAAATCTATTACACCCTAACAGAAAACATTGGTGGGGTGATTGAACAAGTATTAATCACCAATGATTTTTATGTGTCTCCTTCTTCTAATGGAGATCGTTTTCAATGTAATGACTGGAGTGGTAATGTCACCTTATTGGGCTATTATTACACGACCGCTTATCAAGAATTTTACGACGTTCGTTCTTGTACAAAAACGATCCAACATAATTTTTATATGAGTATTGGTAGTTGTTGTACCAATTATTCAGGGGGAGATTTCTTTCCTTATGAGTATCGAAATTGGGCAACGATTAAAGACCTAAATATTGACTTACCTTCGGGCTATACCGTAGTCAATGCTTCGATGGATTACTACCGCACCAAACATGTAAATGGAAGAGTAAAAGAACAAGTCAATAGCCTTACACCGAGTTCTGTCACAGGCGAAACGTATGTATATGATCTAGATAGTTACTTTATCAGCAATGGAGGTTCCCTTAATCCAAGTGACGATGGATTTAATGGAACGGTATTTTTAGAGGTAGCGCCAAATTGTAATGTCACTCCTTCCGTCTATGAAGATGTAACTTGGTCTTATCGCTTTACCGAGGTTCCTCGCTTAGGAGGAGAAGTTACTACTGCATACACCAAGACAGATAAAGTAAAATACATCCCTGGCAACTTGCAACTCTCTACCTTATTAAAATCGGTAGAAGGAGTTGACCCGACTGTTAGTTGGGAAGTCACTTTACATAATAATTCCCAAACGCCAACTCCTAATACCTGGTTGTATATAATTAGTCCAAATGCTGCGCTAGGTGTTTTATCAGTGGAAAACATGCAGAGTGGACAGGTTCTACAGCCTGTCAATGGATTTTACCAGATAGCTGAAATGGCAGCCAATGAAAAGATACAATTTAAAATAACGGCCAATTACAATAGCTGTGGCAACTCTAGTTTAGATGTATATACAGGATATGATTGTGCAGGCTACCCGACCAGTTTTGCTGCTACGAATTGTCCTGTTACGGATTTTCAACTAGGGGTCATTCCGCAAACAGCTGAGTTACAAATTAGAACTAAAGAATTATATGATCCACAAGATCCTTGTAGTAATAATTTCAGTGTGGAGATAGAAATGCTTAGTTCAAAATTAGCAGCAGTAAAAGATATAGTGCTCAATATAGAAGTACCTCAAAGCGGAAGTATAAAATTAGTAGAGGGAAGTACAGTGGGGCAATATCCCATTGCTAATAGTTTTACGACTATGGCTGATCCAACTTTAAGTGGACATACTTATCAACTAACTGGAACAGACATAGCTACTCGAATTGGGGAGAATGGTTTAGTTGGATTAACAGATGTAACCGCTAATATAGCTAGGGTGCGTTTGACTTTTCAAACTACTGCTGATTTTAAACCAGGAGATTTTTTGCAATTTGATATTGCTTCCAAGAGAAACTGTGGCGATCCTTTGCCTACGCTTTCTTTAGCCTATGATCCAAGCTCGGTCTTCAGCGCACCAACCAATACGGGCATCACTACTAGCGGCGACAACTGGGCAGCGAGTTGGGGAGATTATAATAATGATGGTCATGTAGATTTATTTGTAACCACTTATGATTTAAATAAACCCAATGAGTTATTTAGAAATAATGGAGATGGCACTTTTGCTAAAGTTACGTCTGGTGTGATTGCTACTGACAAGGCTAGTTCTTTAGCTGCTAGTTGGGCAGATTATGATAACGATGGCGACTTGGATTTATATGTTGCCAATAATATTGGCGCTCCTAATTTCTTGTATCGAAATGAAGGCGGCGGCAATTTCATCCGCTTACAAAATGATCCTGTGGTAAATGACTTGGGCTATGGACACGGCGTAAGTTGGGCAGACTATGATAATGATGGTTACTTAGATTTATTTGTCTCGTCTTTCTTCCCTACGCAATTCAATTCTTTATACCACAATAATGGAGACGGCACTTTTTCTAAAGCACGAACGAATGCCGTCACCATAGAAGCTAATTCGACCACTTCTGGAATTTGGGGGGATTATAACAATGATGGATTAATTGATTTATTCGTTACGAATACGAACAAGGAAAATAATAGCTTGTACGAGAATAAAGGAAATGGAAATTTTGTAAAAGTAAATGCCGGTAGTATTGTCAATGATGGCGGTCATTCCGTTGGGGCAAGTTGGGGAGATTATGATAATGATGGCGACTTAGATTTATTCGTTGCGAATGCCGCTAATGAAGATAACTTCTTCTACGAGAATAATGGCAACGGCACTTTTACTAAAATCACTTCAGGAAATATCGTTACAGATGGCGGTCACTCCCACGGTAGTAGTTGGGCGGATGTGGACAATGATGGTTACTTGGATTTATTTGTGTCAAATGATCAAGATCAAAATAACTTCTTGTATAAAAATAATGGCGATAAAACATTTACAAAAGTAGAAAATGCCATTACCCAAAGTGGTGGTCTTTCTTTCGGTGCGGCTTGGGCAGATTATGACAATGACGGAGGCGTGGATTTATTTGTAGCGAATAGAGAAAATACGGAAAACTTTTTATACCAAAATGTAAAAGCCGCTTGTCAAGGCAAGAGTTGTATTACATTAGTTGGTAGCAATTCTAACCAATCTGCTATCGGTGCTAAGTTATATGTTACTACTACAATTTATGGAAAACGTATTACCCAAATGAGAGAAATCTCTTCTCAAACAGGCGGTGGCATTGGGGGCCAAAATGAATTGCGACAAATCATCGGTGTAGGCGATGCAGGGATTATTGAAAATATTACGGTGAAGTGGCCTTCGGGTTATGTGCAGATTTTAGAAAATCAATTAGTAGATGAGTGCATCGTCATTCAGGAAGAAAATGCTTCTGCGGTTTGTGGGGTGATTTATTATGATGAAAATGAAAATTGCGTACAAGACGAAGGAGAGCGAGGAATCGCCAATCAAAAAATATTATTGACCCCTGGCAACCATGTAGTTTTTACGGATGAAGAGGGTAAGTATGAAGCCTTCTTGCCATTGGGTACCTTTGATATTATTTTGGAACCTAGTGCCAATTGGTCACAATCTTGTTCACAAGGGCAAACTTCTCAGAATATCAATATCCAGGAACTTGGCACCTCTTTTTGTGGATATGACTTTGGTATAACAGCTACTTGTCCTTCCCCAGATTTAGAAGTAGAAGCAGCTATTACCGCACATCGAATTGGGTTTAAAAATTTAGTAGCACTGACTTACAAAAACAATGGAACAGAAGACGCTACCAATGTACAGTTAGTATTAGAATTAGATCCTTACGTCGTTCCTTTAGCCAGTACCATCCCATGGGATTCACAAGAGGGACAAAGACTCACTTGGACTATGGAATCTGTACCAGTAGGAACTAGCCAAACGATCTATCTCACCGATTCTGTAGCGATCACAACACCGATAGGTCAAGAATTAACCCTACAAACAAAAATAGAAGGAACCGAATCAGATTGTAATACGGCCAATAATGAATTTCGTGCAACAGAAGCAGCCATCGGCGCACTTGACCCTAATGACATTTTGGTTTTCCCGGAAGGCGCTATCAAAAAAGATGAGGTGATTACTTACAAAATTCGTTTTCAAAATGTAGGAAATATTCCTGTGTCGTTGGTAAGAATTGAAAGTACCCTTCCCGATGAAATTGATAAATATACTTTTGAATTAGGGTCTGGCAGTCACTCCTTCCGCTTCGAGCAAAAAGGGAGAGATTTGTTTTGGGAATTTCCGAATATCAATTTACCAGACAGTGTTCACAATGAACCTGAAAGTCATGGTTTCGTGACCTTCCGAGTCCGACCAAAAGCAGATTTATCTACGGGTACTAAAATTGAAAATTCTGCCAATATCTATTTTGATAATCTGGAAGAAGTACCTACGAATGTGGTGACTAGTATTATTCAACCTGATGTTCCAGTCGGTACTAATGTGGGTCGATTATTAGTCTATCCGAATCCTTCTGATGGAGCGGTCAATATCCAATTGAATCCGTTAGATTGGGGGTCGCCTACAAAGCTGCGACAAATTGAATTGTATAATTTACAAGGTATTCCGATTCGATCTGTACACAATATTGACGATTTGCAACACTTGGATTGGGACTTGAGCGACTTACCTAGAGGAATTTATTTTATTAATGCCTTGGATGAGGAGGGGGAAGAGTATTTGGCTAAGTTGTTTTTGCGGAATGGGATTTAATTTTTAACCACATTAGTACACATTAGTAGATTCACATTAGTACACATTAGTTTTTTTTCTACCGTACACTTTTTAAATCGTCGCCTTTCGGCGGCGAGATTAAGGGGTTTCACAAAAAGTATGCAGTAGTTTGAAATCTTTGTGTCCTAATGTGAAATAACTTATGTGACCTAATGTGGTTAAAAAAAATTTCACTTTTCAATCACCTCCATTTTCTTAGGGTCCCAATGAATCACCTTCTTTTCTAGCACACTCACATTAGCCGCCAAGGATGGCGCACAAGCCCGCAAACCAAAGCTACCATCCTCTACTACCTTTCCGTTCTCCCGTACTGCATCAAAGAAATTT
>CALJIQ010000527.1 GCA_937973995.1 uncultured Saprospiraceae bacterium | reverse complement strand
ATGCGACAAGGAAGAACGCCCCAAGCCGCTTGTGAAGAGGCCGTTAAACGCATTGCTAAGAAGCAACAATTTAAAGATATTCAAGTGGGCTATTGTGCAATTAATAAGGCCGGGGAATATGGCGGATATAGTATTCAGCCTGGTTTTAATTATGCCCTTTATCAGAATATGGAGAGTCGGGTTTTTGATGCTGCTTCTCTTTTGTGAATCGCAGATTCCGCAGATTTATTTTGGATTTCGCTGATTAGATGTAGATGATTAAAAGATTATTGCTGATCTATACTGAACACGGGATAAATATCCGATTTTCCAATACTGTTTATTTGTTGAATTGTTGAACTGTTTATCCAAGTATAGTTTGTAAACGAATAAACAGTTAAACAAATAAACAGTTAAACAAATAAACGATTCAAGCATTTTCGGTAATTTATCCCGTCCGCAGTATATCATGCATGTTAGATCAGCAATAATCATCTATCAATCCATAAAATCTAATCAGCGAAATCAATTCCAAATCAGCGATTCAGTGATTCCGCAGATTTATTTTGGATTTCGTTGCTTAGATGCAGCTGATTAAAAGATTATTACAGAACAAAATTCACGTTAGATCAGCAATAATCATCCATCAATCCATAAAATCTAATCAGCGAAATCAATTCCAAATCTGCGCAATCTGCGATTCAATTTTACCCCACCAACTTAGACCAAGTCCTAAACAAAAACACGCCACCAAAAATAGCCACCGCACCAGCAATCAAAGCATTCGTCATTTGCCCATAGATCAAAAATCCAGTAGCAAATAAAGCGGCATATACGGTAAAGCAAGCGATTATCATACAAGCAATTTCTAATGATAATTGCCCTGTTTCCACTTCACTAGCTTGTAATTCATTGCTCGCCTGCGCTTTCTCAATAACAGGCATCCAGCCTCGTTTGGCAGGTTTTATTTTTTTATAAAAATTAGTAAGAGTAGCTTGATCGGTAGGTCGAGTAAGAAAGGTTACTAATAGCCAACCGAAAGTAGTGACCACTACCCCAACGATTAATTCTATATGACTAGCCAATCCAAAATCTCCCCATTTTAAAACGATGGCAACCAAGAAGGAGATCATCATAGCAGCGATCTCACTGTATGCATTGATTCGCCACCAAAACCATCGCAGGATAAATATCAACCCTGTACCGGCACCAATTAATAAGATGACATTAAAAGCATCCAAAGCACTTTCAAACTGTAAGGCTAGAAGGGCAGCTAGTATCATTAATAGTACAGTGGAAATTCGTCCCACTCTGACGATGTCTTTTTCAGTGGCGGCAGGATTGATAAAGCGTTTGTAAAAATCGTTGGCAATATAAGAGGAACCCCAATTCAAATGCGTAGAGATGGTGGACATAAAAGCACCAATTAATGAAGCAATGACTAAACCCAATAAACCGCTAGGTAAATAGGTCAACATAGCAGGATAAGCTAAATCATCATTGATAACTTTGGAATCAATATTAGGAAAAGCTCTTTGAAGTGAATCCAAATCGGGGAAGATGACAATAGAAGCTAAGGCAATTAAAATCCAAGGCCAAGGGCGCAAAGCATAATGAGCAATATTAAATAATAAAGTAGCCCCCATTGCATTTTTTTCATCTTTAGCAGCTAACATTCGTTGCGCTATATAACCTCCGCCACCGGGTTCTGCACCTGGGTAATAAGCTGCCCACCATTGCACCGCTAGTGGGACAATGAGTAGTGGAACAAGGGTAGCTGTATCATTAAAGTCTGGAATTAAGCTCAGTTTCGTACTAACGGTACTTTGGGATAATAAATTAGACAAGCCTCCAATCTCAGGCATATTGACAATAAAAATCGCAGCCCAAATGGAGCCAATCATAGCCAAGGTAAATTGAAAAAAATCAGTAAAAATGATCCCTCTCAAACCTCCAAAAGCCGAATATAAAACGGTGACAATGGAAGAAATAACTAAGGTTTGAGTAGGCGTTAGGCCCAGTAGTGTTCCTCCGATTTTTACTCCTGCTAGGCAGACAGTTGCCATGATAACCACATTGAATAAAACCCCAAGATATAATGCCCTGAATCCTCGTAAAAAAGCAGCTGCATTTCCTCCATATCGCAATTCATAAAACTCTAAATCGGTCAAAACATTGGAACGTCGCCAAAGCCTAGAATAAACAAAAACCGTCAACATGCCCGTCAATAAAAATGCCCACCAAGCCCAGTTACCAGCCACGCCATTTTTACGCACAATATCCGTTACTAAGTTGGGGGTGTCAGCGGCAAAGGTGGTTGCTACCATAGAGATACCCAATAACCACCAAGGCATATTCCTACCCGATAAAAAGAACTCAGAAGAATTTTTTCCTGCTCGTTGAGCAGCATATAATCCAATGGCAAGAGAAACGGCAAAAAAACCAAAAATGATAATCCAATCCAGAGTGCTGAGGTTCATCGCTTGTTTTGTTGATTAGAGATACGCAATGATAGGTAATAAATGGGAGAATAGAAATTGGAATTGCAGATTCCGCTGAATTTGGATGGATTTCGTTGACTAGAGTTTTTGATTGATAGAATATGGGAAATATTCAGGAAGGTGTATCAGATTCCGGATGCTATCTTCGAATGACAACCAGTTAATTACGAAAGAGCTTCCTAATGGCAGACACTTTCAAAGTCTATTGATACCCCACATTTTTTTGATACTGGAAATCCTGAAGGGATTGAATATCAATAGCACCGTATGCAATGCGGTGATACAGCGTTTGGCGTGTTTCCCAACTCTGGAGGAGTTGAATAGAAGACATTCAA
>CALJIQ010000526.1 GCA_937973995.1 uncultured Saprospiraceae bacterium | reverse complement strand
AGTCAAAACTTTTACTGGACAGCGGATTGTTATACGTAGCGAGCAGGAGATGCCGGTACATGTGGATGGAGAGGGGTATTATTTGGGCAAGGAGTTGGTTTTTGAGGTGGTGCCTAATTCTTTGCAGGTGCTTGTAAAGCACTAAGTGCTTTGATTTACTTGTTATTCTACCTATATTTTTATGCAAATCCGTCAGTCAGTTTTATGCAAATCCGTCAGTCAACTTTATGCAAATCAATCACTCAATTTTATGTATATTTGCAATGCATGAAAATGATAGCTCGAAATATTAGTGCTCATTTATTAGAATTAGGGAAGTATTTCCCAATAATTAGCCTTACAGGTCCCCGCCAAGCAGGGAAAACGACCCTATTAAAAATTTTATTCCCAGATTATCAATATGTCTCTTTAGAAGACCCTGATATTCGAGAAAAAGCAATGCAAGACCCTCGTAGTTTTTTAAAAAAACACCATCATCAGGTCATTTTTGATGAAGCTCAACGCGTTCCAGAATTATTCTCTTATTTACAAACATTAGTGGATGAGGACAGACAGCCCTGTCGTTTTATTTTATCAGGTTCTCAAAATTTTTTATTACGGAAAAACATTACACAGTCCTTGGCAGGAAGAGTGGGAATCGCTAGAATTTTTCCTTTGGATCATCAAGAATTACAGCAAACTAATTTATTAGCTGAAGATTATGAGGAAGCAATTGTAAATGGTTTTTATCCTGCTTTGTACGATACAAAAATTCCAGCAAGACTTTTTTATCCAAGTTATGAGTTTAGTTATATTGAAAGAGATGTATCGGGTATTGTTTCCGCACAAAATCTAGAATCCTTTCGTTTATTTATTCGTCTATGTGCTGCCAATGTAGCTCAAAACATCAACTATTCTTCATTTGCATCTAGTGTTGGAGTAAGTGTTAATACTATAAAAAACTGGTTGTCCGTTTTAGAGCAAAGCTACATCATTTTTAGATTATCCCCTTATTTCAAAAATTTTGGTAAGCGCTTAGTTAAAAGTCCAAAACTTTATTTTTATGATACAGGATTGTTGTGTCATTTACTTGAAATTGATTCCGCAGAGGTGGTTGCTGATTACTATCAATTAGGCGCATTATTTGAAAATCTAGTGATTTCTAATCAAATGAAACGAACCTACCACGTTGGTAAAATACCCAGACTCTATTTTTATAGAGATAGTAATCAACTAGAGGTTGATTTATTTGAAGATCTCACGAATAGTTTTCGCTTGACAGAGATTAAATCAACTCGAACCTACAAAGGGTCTCTTCTAAAAGGAGTGAATAAATTAGCAAAGCTTGCGGATAGACCTACTCAAAAGAGACTTATTTATGGTGGCAATGAAGGCTTCGATGTTGAAGATATTAGTGTTCTACCTTGGTATCAATGAGCACTGACTTAACTTAGGTTATTTATACACCACATAAGAATAAACCAAAGGAATAATAGCAATAATCATAGTAACGGTCACAAACAAAGTAAAGGCCAATTCCCCACTTACCAAAAAACAAATAAAGACAATCAACAAGCCCCCAATCATCCAAAGCGGTCCTGCCATTTGATGGGTCTTTTTCCATACTTCCTCTTTTTCTAAGGTCTAAGGCGTTCGGATGCTAATAAAATTTTTGGTGTTATGGCTAGCAATGCTGCAACAACTAATTTTTCAAATGAATCAACCAGTTTAAAATATCATCTAGGACCGTTGTATTGATGCTATACAAAATAAATTGACCCTGCCGTTCAGTAGTCACCAAATCAGCCTGCTTCAGCAAATCTAGATGATGAGAAATACTAGGTTTGGAAATATTAAAATCAACCAACTAAACAAAAACTTCCGCTTCCTTCCAAGCATAATACCTAGCCCCCAAACGAGTACCTTCTGTACCAATCCGCTCAATGGCAAATTCTTCATTGGGCGCAATGATGCTAGTAGACAATTGCTTACGATGCAATTGCTCATAGGTAGCATAATCAATTGCTTGACAACGATCTAGCTTTTTAAAAACATCAAATTGAGCAACCACTTTTTTCCAATCTTCCTGGACGATTCCTTCAAAGACTTTGGATTTGGAGCCACTGCCGTACCCCATAAATCCTAGGCGTTTATTGGCTAGTTCCGTTCCTTCTTGCCAATCGGATTCCAAGGAACTCATCAAGGCTAAAAAGATGGAACAGGCATACATATTGCCCACTAAAGAAGAAGCCCTTGCTGCTTTTTCTAATTTCTCTTTGGTGAATTGTTGATAGGCAGCTGTCTTAGTGATAGCTCGCAAAAATGCTACCCGATCTTTTTGATACGCCTCCTTATCTACATAATTTTCAGCAAGCGGTTCTACAGGTAAGGACGCTGCCAATGCCTCCCATTTGCCTCCTTGTTTCAGGGAAAGCATAAATAGTTCAGAAGCGATCCGCTTGCCATGAAAGGCATAGGGTAAATGAAAAATTAACCGTTCCCAAGTCGAGAGATACTCAACGTTTTGATGCGCAGGAATAGCTTGCTCACAAAAATTCAAATAAGCCTCTCTGATTCTATTTTGGTAGGTCCAATTGGAATATTGTCCATCGAATATCGGGGTGTCTTTATGTAGTTCTAATGCCTCGTCATTTTCTTCTAAGAGTCCATTTACTTGAAGCGACTTGGGCAATTGTTTTAAAATATCTGCTGCGGTCAAATCAGCAATTCCTGCTAAATCTAATACTTCTTCTATTAGTTCTTTTTTTGAGAACGTCCGTCGAGGTTTGAAAAAATCATGGACGCCTTGCGTGGCTACGCCAAAATTATCTTGGATGGCTAATAGTCGAGGGCGATGTTTGATAAGCATGGCCACTGCCCCTGCCCCTTGGGTATATTCTCCTCCAGATGCCAATTCATACCTAGCAAAATCAGAAGTAACTACGATTCCTATCCTTTCGGTATTGCCTCTTACCCAATCGAGTGTGTTCTGTAGCGCATCTACTCCGCCCACGCAAGCGAAGGTTAAGTCCACCACATCACAATGTTGGAAACAATCTACACCATAGGTAGCCCGATATTTTCGCCTTAGCATCTCCAGTAAATAAGTAGCGGTAGGTTTGGCACCATCCAAGGCAGACTCTGTTCCCAAATAAATTCTACCTATGGTACTCGGGTTTAGCTGATTTCTATCGATCAACTCCTTCACTGCATTAGCTGCCATCGTGGCTGCATCCTCATGTACATCTGGCACTGCCATTCGTACCAAGCCCAAACCTTTATTTAATTTAGCATATTCTAATTGACGTTCTTTAGCTAGTTCTTCTATCGAAAGGTATAGCTTGGGAACATATAACGCCATATCATCAATTCCTACTAAGGGCTGATTCATCGTGAATATTTTTGGTTCTTTTTGATTATGTTTACAAAGTAACTTAGGATTGCCCTATTTTGTTTTTAAGTACGCTCCATATAAGTTTTCAATGTTGAATTTTGAATGATTGAGTTTTCAATGTTGAATTTTGAATGATTGAATTTTGAATGATTGAATTTTGAATAAACTAGATGCAATAGGACGAAAACGCTAAGATTTATGGCGATCGCCCATTCAAAATTCAAAATTTTTCATTCAAAATTGAGTACTTACCTCTCCATTAACCTATCATTCTCAATTCTCAATTATTTCAATCCCCGCCACCACCACTTCCCAAATCGTATTATAAATAGGTCGTTTGGTTTCTATAAAAGTAATAGGGTCCATCCATTGTACCAACTCTATATCTTCTTCTACTTGCGGTTGGAGGTCTTGTTGAGTAGCCGTCATTTGATACCAATAGGTCGGTTTTAAAACCCGCTTCCCTTTTCTGTTTTTGTAGGTGTGGAAGGTAGTCAGTAAGAGTGGTCCCCTTTCTATTTGTTGAAGCCCAGTTTCCTCTTGCACCTCTCGAACCGCAGCGATCTCTTTGGTTTCTCCCTTATCTATTTTGCCTTTTGGTAAATCCCAAGAGCCTCTACGATACATGACTAAAATCTCTCCTTTTGGATTAAAAACGATCCCTCCCGCAGCCTCGACTACTTTGTAGAGTTTATTGAAATCCTGGACCAACTGCGGGTAATTGCTAGAATAGAGGGTGATGGACGAGCGGTTCTGGGATTTTTCCAACATATCAATTGCTTGCAAAAGCAGTTTGTTTTTACCTGTATATTCCAAAAACAGATTCTTTTCATCACTTTCAAAATCTTGAGGAATTTCCGCTAAGTCCCTGAGAATTAAGGGTGTCTCATTGATAGAGATTTTGTACATTTGCGCTTCATTTTAGTGATTGTTAACGAGTCTTTGTGGACTAGTACAATCACCTGTTACTAATTACCGATCACCATTACTAAAACTTGGCATTGAATAGAGCAGCTACGATCGCCCAGAAACTATTGCAAATAAAAGCAATAAAATTAAGCCCCCAAAGTCCTTTTACCTGGGCATCGGGTATCCAATCGCCTATTTACTGCGATAATCGGATAGTCCTTTCTCACCCTGACGTTAGAAATTTCGTTAAGCAAGCCTTTTTAGAAAAAGCGAAAGAATTCGGTCATTTCAACAAGATTGCAGGCGTGGCAACTGCTGGCATCGCTCATGGTGCCTTATTAGCAGATGTCATGAATATGCCCTTTATCTATGTTCGCAGCAAAGCCAAGGGGCATGGAAGAAAGAACTTGATCGAAGGGGAATTGAAAGGAACAGAGCAAGTATTAGTGGTAGAAGACTTGATTTCCACGGGCGGCAGTTCTTTAAAAGCAGTAGAAGCCATACAGGAAACTGGAGCTACCGTAGTTGGAGTCGTCGCCATATTCACTTATGGTTTCAAAAAAGCCGACATCGCTTTTGAAGCGGCCAATTGTAGACTAAAAACGCTATCCGATTACAATACCTTAATAAATGAAGCGGTAAAAACAAACTATATACAGGATTCTGACGTACAACTGTTGAAAAATTGGCTTCAAGAAGTCAATACAGCGGACTGATTTATAGAGAAAAAGGGATTCGTAACTTGGTGATTAAGTGCCAGTTACCAATTCTCAATCACAATTACCTGTGTTTTTTGAGAAACGAAATTTTTTAGGACCTTCAGCCATCACCTTTGTTTAATGCTGAATGTTGAATGAATAAATTTTGAATGTGCTATCTGCTCATTCAAAATTCAAAATTCAAAATTCAAAATTAAAGTCTGATCGTCTCTAAAACACACAAACCGAGACACTTTACATGAAAATTATCACGGCTAAGTCTGAAAAATTTCTACAAAAATATCTAAACAACGCCTCTCCTACTGGCTTTGAAGCTCCTGGTCAAAAGCTATGGCTAGACTATCTCAAACCTTATATTGACGAATGGCAATTGGATAACTATGGCACTGCCTATGGCATTATCAATCCGGATAAAAAATATACGGTGGTCATAGAAGGACATGCGGATGAGATTTCCTGGTTTGTCCACCATATTTCTGAAGATGGCTTTTTAGGGATCGTCAGAAATGGAGGGTCAGATCATATGATTGCTCCTTCTAAGCGGGTGAATATCCATACCAAAAAAGGGTTTGTAAAAGGAGTATTTGGATGGCCTGCTATTCATACCAGAAAAGGAAAAGATGCCAATTTGGCTCCTACGGTGGATAATATATTCATAGATGTAGGTGCGAAGGATAAAAAGGAAGTACTCAAGATGGGTATTGATGTAGGTTGTGTGATTACCTATGAAGATGAGCTCATCAAACTCAATAACAAATACTACTGCGGTAGAGCTTTGGACAATCGAATGGGTGGTTTTTGTATAGCCGAAGTAGCGAAGTTGCTTAAGAAAAACAAAAATAAGCTCCCTTATCGTCTTTGTATCGTCAATGCAGTCCAAGAAGAAGTAGGATTAAGGGGCGCTCAAATGATAGCCGATACAATCAAACCTAATGTAGCGATTATTACAGATGTTACCCATGATACGCATACGCCGCTTGTCAGTATTAAAAAACACGGCGATGTGAAAGCAGGTAATGGTCCCTCTGTGACCTTTGCACCTGCGGTACATAATAATCTATTGCAATTGATTATTGATACGGCAAAAGAGAAAAAGATTCCCTTGCAAAAAGAAGCCTCCTCTAGAAGTACGGGCACCGATACGGATGCTTTTGCCTATTCTAATGGTGGGGTCCCTTCTGCGCTCATTTCACTTCCACTGCGGTATATGCATACGACGGTTGAAATGGCACATAAAGATGATATTGAAAATGTGATCCGTTTGATTTATGAAACCTTATTGAAAATAGAGAATGGTCATAATTTTAAATATTTCTAGCAGTACTTTTAAATAGTTGTTCTTAAGAAGAAAGAAGCCTTGTTTTTTGTAAAAAGCAAGGCTTCTTTCTTCCTGATAGTTAGGCTTTTGTAAGTGTTTGTTGTAGGTTCTCAATCCACTGTCGTCAGGAGACGACCAAATAGCAATTTCTAGTCTGGAGACTAGAAATATCGGCACTCGATGTGTCTAGTCTCCAGACTAGACACGACTATCCGCTGGTCTCCTGACCAGCATTGAGAACTTACTGTTTGTTATAAGTATTCAATGTTGTGTTAGCTCTAAATTTATATGGCTTTAAAAAATTTTAAAGCCATATAAATTTGAGATAACATAACTCCTGATTTGCTGTCAGGTTGTTAAATTGTGTTAGCTCGATTTTTGCAGCCAACTATTTTTTTCTAAAATAGTTGACTGCAAAAATCAGAGCTAACCACAATTACATCTGTTATCTCCCAATTTAATTCCCCTCTACCGCTAAATACTACTACAATTTTAATAATTTTGTGATCCCTTAAAAAGCAACGCCATGAGTAACTATGCATTGACCTTCTCGACTATCGAACAGTTAGAAAACGAATTGGAATTTGAACGAGAACCCGTCAATCAGGCTAAGATCATTGACCAACTCATTAGTAATTACGCCTATACCAATATCAATAGAGCGAATGAATATTTAGTTCGTCAATACGAGTTACTCAAGTGGGTACAACGACCTCAACTAAGCCTCAATTACCACTCCCACGCTGCTTTTATTGAAAACCAATATTACAACTATCCGATTGCAGAACACCATTTCAATAAAGCATTAGACATCTCCAAGGAGTTAGCCGACCTCAAGCAGCAAGCCGCTCTCCAAATTGATTATGCAGGCGTCTGTACCAATTTGGATAAACTAAAAGAAGCCAACGAATTATTAGATAAAGCTAGACAATACCTAAAAAGATATCCAGATCAGGTATTGCAAGGACGCTTGATTTGTAGAGAAGGCTTCGTCAGTATTCGCTACCGAGAATTTGGGAAAGCCATTGAACAACTACTAGAAGCAGATAAAATACTCAACACGCCTAGATTAACCCGAACGTTCAAGGATTTCTACTACTTATCCCTTATACAAGGAGGTCTAGGTAATTGCTACGAGTGGTTTGATAATGGATTAGAAAAAGCAGTAAAACACTACTTAAAGAGTTTAGAAATTTGTCATGAAAAAGGTTTGGGTACTCGATTGTCGTGGCACTACCTGAATGTAGGGAAAGCCTATATGGGCATGAGAGATATAGAAAAGGCGGAATACTATTTCCGTCAGGCCATAGAAATCACGGATATGGTCAGTAATGAAGCTCGTGCCTTTGCTTATGCGAATCTAGGCTATTGTTATTACCTGACGGAGAAATACGATCAGGTGGCAGAATGTTATGATACCGCAGAAACCTTAATTCACCAAAGCCCAGAACCTAATTATTTAAACCTAGTCAATATTGAAAATCAACGGGCGCAGTTGTACTCCAAATTAGGCAATCGAGAAAAGGTGGAAAAGCACTTTATCAAAGCCTTTGAATATGCTAATAAAACAGAAGATGGGAAAAAATACGCAGAGCTATGCAAACGTATTTCTGAGTTTTATGCGGAGGTAGGCGATTATAAAAATGCCTACGAATACTTGATGCTCTTTGAAGATGTGAATTCCAAAAATAGAGATCAATATACCAGTCGTCGTATTTTGGAATTAGAAGTAAAGTACGAATCTGAAAAAAGAAGACAAGAAGCAGAAATGCTGCAACTGCAAGCCACGAGTTTGCAATTAAAAGCATTGCGGTCACAGATGAACCCGCACTTTATGTACAATGCCTTAAATTCCATCCAAAACTATATTACTTCTAACAACTCCACGGATGCCTCTAAATACCTAGCCAAATTTGCCCGCTTGATGCGACAGAGTTTAGATTATTCAGACTTGGAGGTCATTTCTTTAGAAAAGGAGATTCAATTTTTAGAAGATTATTTAGCTATTAATGAAAAGCTTCGTTTTCAAGGCAAGCTGAAATCTCAAGTCACTATAGACCCTGAAATCGAACAAGATATATTGGGCGTACCCACTATGTTGATTCAACCTTATGTAGAAAATTCTATCGAACATGGCTTACGCAATAGAGAAATGGGGGTGGTGAAAATTGATTTCAAACTCATAGATGATTATACTGTTCAGTGCATTGTGGAAGACAACGGCATTGGCCGAAAAAAAGCTAGGGAATTACAAGAACTGGACGAAAACTATCGAAAACACGAATCCAAAGGCACCAAGATTACCGAAGAGCGCCTACAAGTACTCCACAACAATAAAACCGACCAACCTTATATTCAAACAATTGATTTACAGGACCCATTTTCGGGTGAACCTACTGGAACCCGTATAGAAATCCTCTTACCTATTGTGGAGATTCATGCGAAGTGAGGATAGGCAACTGATCAGATGAACTTAAACAAATGGATTGTCGAAGTTTGTAACTTCGATAGGTTATGATAATCATATAGTATCGAGGTTACAAACCTCGACAATCTCAAACAATTTTGGTTCTATTACCTATACCGTGATTCCTTTCCTGACAAACAGCCTCCAATTTACTGTCTGAAATCTGAAAAAACTCTGAAATAATTGATGAAGTAACCAATTATATATTAGTTTTTAATTATTTTGCCATCTTGTAAGTTAACCTTTAGCAAGAATTAACTTGCCCAAAATGTATTTCCCGCTAAGTTCATGCAAAGTAAGTCTTTGCGAGACTTAGCGAAACCTTAGCGCAACTTTGCGGGATATGAACAATGAATAGATTATTTTTCCTTCCCCTAAAGTCAACGTTTGATTTACCGCTAGATAAAAAATTACATGAACAACGGATAAATTATCCGTTTTACTTCACCGGACGTATGAAATTAATAAGCTCTGCACTAGTAACAGGCATCATCTTTTTGCTATGCCCTTCTTTTCTCTCCGCACAAATTCCTTCTGACTATACGATAACGGCTAACTACCAAGGACAATCCGTAACAGCCGTATTGCAGGATATAGAAAGCAAGCTACCGCTACAATTTTATTATAAGGACAATGAACTGCCCAATAAGTCGATTACTGCCACTTTTGAGGAGTCTGCCTTAGAAGATGTCCTCTATGAATTATTAAGAGAAACTTCTTTGGGCTATATCCCCTATCGAGACTATGCCATTGTCATAGCACCCCAAACGATTGTAGAAGAAAGTTATTCAGCAGACTACTACCAAGCGTTGGAAGAAAATTTGAATCAAGACGAGAATAGTCGTACAAATAAACGAACGATAGTCATAGGAGATTTCAAACAACTTAGTCCTTCTGGTAAAGCGAAAATAACCGGCCAAATTATAGATGAGCAAACGAATGAACCCATTATTGGAGCTACCTTACTTTGGTCAGAATTAAATGTAGGAACTGCCACAGACTATGACGGAAATTTTGAAACGGAAATTCCTACGGGAGAATATGAAGTGTTGGTCCAATATATCGGCTATTCGGATTTACTGAAAAAAGTAAAAGTGTATAGTGATGGTACATTCGATATTCCCTTATCCAAAGCAGCGATTGATTTAGAAGCTGTAGTTGTTTCTGCTCAAGCAGTAGATGCCAATGTAGAAAATGTACAAATCGGAGTTGAACGATTAGACGCAGCAACCATCAAGAAAACACCTACCTTTTTGGGAGAAGCAGATGTCGTAAAAACACTCTTATTAAATCCAGGGGTTAGTTCCATTGGGGAAGGGGCAACAGGCTTTAATGTGCGAGGGGGTAATGTAGATCAAAATCTGATTTTACAGGACGAGGGCTTTATTTTTAATGCTTCTCATGCGCTTGGATTCTTCAGTACTTTCAATGCTGATTTAATACGAAGTGTCCAATTATATAAAGGGAATATACCTGCACAGTTTGGAGGAAGGTTAGCTTCTGTCTTAGATGTAGAATTGAGAGATGGTAATTTTGAGCAGTTTAAAATAAAAGGAGGGGCTGGACCTGTTTCTAGTAGAATTAGTGTAGAAGGACCTGTTATTAAAGAGAAGAGTTCTTTCTTAGCTGGATTTCGTTCCACTTATTCGGACTGGGTTTTACAACTCATCAATGTAGAAGAAGTGAAACGGAGTTCCGCTTTTTTCTATGATGCCAATTTAAAATACACCCACCGCCTCAATAAAAAGAATACCTTAACCCTATCTGGCTACTCTTCCCAAGATGACTTTGTTTATAATCAACAATTCGGTTTTGACTACGCTACTTGGATGGGGCAATTGAGTTTTAATACGATTTTCAACGATCAGTTCTACAATAAATTCTCCTTAACCACTAGTAACTATACCAGCACCCAAACGGACCTAGACCCTACAACTGGTGCTAATTTGACGAATGAAATTAACTATTATAAAGTGAAGGATGTGGTTACTCGGGATTTGGATAATGGAATGAAATTAGATATTGGGGCGTCTGCTATTTTATATAATAGCTTACCGGGAGAGCGTACTCCATTTGGAGAATTATCTACGGTTATTCCAAAAAGATTAGAAGAAGAAAGAGGAATAGAATCGGCGGCTTTCGCTAATATAGAGTATGAGGTCGGTCCAAGATTACTGGCGTCAGGTGGATTGCGTTATTCTTTTTATCAGTTCTTGGGAAATAAAACTATTTATGAATACCAAGATGAAGACCCAACGGGTGGGGTTGACAATATCATAGGTACTAGCGAACGATCAGGGGTTATCGCCTCCTATGGTAATTTAGAGCCTAGATTATCTTTGCGGTATAAATTGGACCCTGCAAAATCTCTAAAAATGGGATATAGTAGAACCGCCCAATATGTCAATCAAATTTATAACTCCGATACCCCCACTCCTACGAATCAATTTCAATTGTCCACCAATTATATAGCTCCTCAACGATCGCATAATTTTTCGATTGGCTATTTCCAAAATTTATCAGACAATAATATCGAGACCTCTATAGAGGTGTTCGGAAGAGTCATTGACGATGCTTTTGATTATAAAGATTTTGCATCTTTAATTGTCAATGATCATTTAGAAACAGAACTACTATCGGGAGAAGGAAGAGCAGCGGGAGTGGAGCTCAGTTTTAAAAAGAAGCGAGGTACAGTGAATGGATGGTTGAGTTATACGCTATCTAGATCTGAACGAAGAATTGAAGGGATTAACAAAAATGATTGGTATCGAAGTAATTTCGATAAGCCACATGATGTTTCTTTGGTGTTGAACTACAACCCTAATCAGCGGCACACCATTACTGTCAATTTCAACTACTCTACCGGTAGGCCCGCTACGCCTCCACTTGGTAATTATGTGACGGATAGAGGATTAGCCGTTCCTGTTTATGCGGAACGAAATCAAGTCAGAATTCCTGATTATCACAGAATGGATATTGCTTACACCATTGGACAGGGCTATAGAAAAACCGCTAAGGTAAAAACGAGTTGGACCCTATCTCTATATAATGTTTATGGTCGGCGAAATGCCTTTTCTGTATTTTATACACCAGGGGCATTCAACATTCCAGAAGCTAATAAGTTAGCTATTTTGGGTTCTGTTTTTCCAGCCATTACCTTTAATTTAGAAATACTGTAACCAGATTAGTGACAACCCCATAATCCTCTTTCAAGATAATTGTTATATGAAAAGAAATATTTTTTTGTTTTTAGCGAGTATGCTTATTTGTGTACTCTTGGTCCTCCCAAGTTGCTTAGATGACATTGAATTTGATCGGCCAGAAACCATCGAAAATGGTATAGCCATTCAAGGAAAATTAGTAAAGGGAAATCCTAGTTTTATTAGAGTGACCCTTCGACGAATATTTGATTTTTCTGAAAATGCAAGATTAATTAATGCTAGGTCCGTCATTCTAATGGATGAAGAGGGCAACTCTTTGACCTTAGATTCTAGACAAGAAGGGGTATTCCTTGAAGAAATTCCAGATGATAATCCCAACCTAACAATTGACTATGGTAAGTCTTATAAAATACGAGTAGAAACATTTGATGGTCGAACATTCGAATCTACATTCGAGGAATTATTGCCCGTCCCTACCCCAAGAAATTTAAGAGTTAATAAAGTAGTTAAAGAAGGGATAGATGCATTAGGCAGAATAGTAGATCGGGATTTTATATCCTTTACCCTAGATACACCATTGAGTGTTAATGAAGACAGTGAAAATGTAAAATTGTTATGGGAACTAGAAGCTACCTACAAACTCTCTGATACGCCAGAGTCTTATTCTGGTAGAAGTTGCTGGCCGATACGAGTAAATAATGTAGATAATAAAACCTGCTTTGTTACTTCTTCGCCGACCACCAACTTTATTCCATTAGATGGAGCAAGCATTAGTAACAACAGTATTGAAGATTACACCTTATACGAGACAACAGCGAGCAGTCTCTTTTCGGAAGGATATTATTTCACTGCCTTCCAACAATCTATGTCCAATTCAGCTTTTGAATATTGGTCACAGGTCAATCAGGTACTCTCAAGAACGGGCGACCTATTTGAGCCACCTGCGGGAAAAGTAACTTCCAATTTCGTCAATGTGGACAATCCAAAGGATGAAGTATTTGGCTATTTCTACGCTACGGAAGAAAAACCCATCCGCATTTTTGTTGCTCCAGAGTTTGTAGAAAATCCTCCCAACTATTGCCCAGCCCCTTTGACAGAAGGTGGAATAGCAGATAATACTTGCTGTGATTGTATGACGGCTGGTGATGCTACTACGGTACGCCCCGTTTGGTGGATTGAGTAGGGCTAATGTTGAATGTTGAATTTTGAATTTTGAATAAAGGTTCTTTGAGAATTTTTGCAAAAGTCATTTCTATCTACTCGTCGGATGGCTGCCGCCGTCCGATGAGAGGAGCGTTCCCATCCGACGGCGATAGCCATCGGACGGGAGCAGTGCAAAAATTGTCAAAGAAATTGAATAAATAAAGATGAAAAATATTATTCTCAATATCTCTTTGCTGTTTGGCTTATTATTATTTGTCCCTGCTTATAGTGCAGCCCCACTACCTCCAGAAAGTATTTATTTACATTTAGATAAATCCTTTTACGTAACAGGTGAAATTGTCTGGTATAAATTATACCTCAGCAACACTTTAAAGGAACAACCTATTACCATTCGAGCAACGGTAGCGAATCCAGAAGGAAAAATAATAGGCGATGACTTTTTGAAATCCGCAGGACAAAGAGGAGTAGATGGCTATTTTAAAATTCCATTTGATGCTACAACGGGACAGTATTTATTACAGTTTACGGTTGTCAATAAAGAAACGGGGGAGACGACTGCCTTATCAAAAGCCATTATTCCAATTTATAATGATTTACAACCACTTCCTCAACAAGTGAAAGAATCTGCTTCAGAAATAGCTTCTTCTGCTTCAGATATTAGTAGTGAATTAAAGGTAAATATCACGGTTCCAAAATCAACGTTCAAACCGAGATCAAAGGTAGCTGCCTCTATTAAAGTGACAGATGCTTCGGGCAATCCAGTTGCTGGTAATTTATCCATTACCGTATTGGACAAAGAATTATTACAAGAGGGGATGGTCACTACTTCTACTATGCCTGCGATCAATTTATTTGAAGAGAAAATATATGTCAAGGGACAGGTGCACGACCTACAAGGACAACCACTTAATAAAGATATAATAGGCGCTTTTTCGGGCGACGATCAAAGTATTTATTATGCAAGAGCAGATGAAACAGGTAACTTCTCTTTACGATTGACTGAATTCCAAGGAGAAAAGCCCATTCAATTCATTGGGGATACAAAAAAAGTAGAATTGATTGAGGTGCAGTTACAAGAGTCCTTGCCCTACAAAGCAACCACTGCGCCTCCTTACAATGATCGAATACAAGAGTACCTAACGTATAGCCGACAACGCAAAAAAATATTCCAACACTATACCACTTTGGAATCAGATTTACAGGTAGAAACATTGACCAATAAACTCGCCAAGAGAAAACCTCATCAAGAATGGAATATTCAGGAGTATGAGTATTTTGAGTTCATGTATATCTTTTTTAAAGAAAATCTAAGTCCACTACGTTTTCAATTCAATTCCGATAGTACTTACTCGGCTACCATGTATAATCCCTCTAAACGATACGACAAGTTCTTTTCTGGAAAGCCTTTATTTATTATTGATAATGTAGTAACCAGAGATGCGGACTTTGTAGCTAGAATGCGCATGGAAGAAGTGAAAAAGGTAGAATTATTTTTCCGTCTAAAAGACTTAAACAAATACTTCAAACTATTTGGTAGCAGTGGTGTTGTTAAAATAACAACTTTCAATCCTTTGAATAAACTACCTGTTCAGGAAACGACCAATAATGTAACCATTCGGGGCTTACAACCAAAAGCAACTTTTCCTGCGTTTGATCCGCAGAAAGTGAGTGGCTTGCGACAACCTTTTTTCCGACCACAAGTCTATTGGAATCCAGATGTGGTGATGGACAAAAGTGGGACGGCTGCTATCAATTGGCACCAAACGGATGATCGTAGTACCTTTTTGATTCAAGTAGTTGTTCAGGGTGAGAATGGACAGATGGGTTATGCTACACAGGAATTTAGGGTTGAATGATAGACATGAGTAGCTATTATTTTGGTTCTTTGAAAAATCACGCGAAACACTACCATCCGCACATCAGATTGGCTTCGAGCCAATCTGATATGCACAAGGGTTTGTTAAGGAAAGGAATCACGGGATATGCCAGAGAACCATTCTTTTTATTTCAAATGAATCATAAATGAACGTCGTTCCTCAGAGGAACGACGTTTATTTTATAGTAGATATGAGAGAGCTTTTTGTTCTAAATAAGTACTTCCTTCAATACAAATGGCATCTACTGCTAGGGATTCTCTTTGTTTCTCTTTCCAATTATTTTCGTGTTTTACAACCCCAGATGATCCGTGAGGCTTTAGATTTGGTGATGGAAAATATTGAGCTGTATCGCCGTTTTGACGGCATGCAATCTCAGGCGGAGTTCTTTGGAATTATCGGAAAGACCTTGTTGTTTTTTGGCGTATTGGTATTGGCATTGGCATTGATCATGGGGTTATTTATGTACTTCATGCGGCAGACGATTATAGTAATGTCTCGACTGATTGAGTACGATATGCGGAAGGAATTATTTGCCCATTATGAAAAATTAGATTTAGCTTTTTATAAAAAAAATAATACGGGAGATTTGATGTCCCGTATCACAGAGGATGTGTCGAAGGTGCGGATGTATTTAGGTCCTGCCCTACTCTATGGGATTAACTTAGTGTCCCTTTTTGCAATGGTCATTTATGCCATGTTGCAAGTGAGTGTGGAGTTGAGTTTATGGGTCTTATTACCCCTCCCCTTCTTATCGCTTTCCATCTATTATGTTTCCAGTATTATCAATAGAAAGAGTACCGTTATTCAGCAACAGTTAGCTACGTTAAATAGTACCTCTCAAGAAGTCTATTCAGGCATTCGAGTCGTAAAATCATACGTTCAGGAACAACCCATGTTGAATTATTTTGCGGGTCAAAGCGAAGTCTATAAACACAAGTCCATGGACTTAGTGCAGGTGAATGCATTGTTCCATCCACTAATGATGTTGTTAATTGGGGTCAGCACCATTTTGACGGTGTATGTAGGAGGCTTACAAGTGGTAAAAGGGAATATCACCCCAGGCAATATTGCGGAATTTGTCATCTATGTCAATATGCTCACTTGGCCCGTAACGGCTATTGGTTGGATTGCTTCTATCATCCAACAAGCAGCCGCCTCGCAAAAACGAATTAATGAGTTTTTGGAAATCCAACCCGACATCTCCAATCAAGCGGAACAAGTATCCCCTCCCCTATCAGGAGATGTTCATTTCAAAGATGTTTCTTTCACTTACCCTGACACAGGTATTCAAGCATTGAAAGGAATTAACTTCCAGTTAAAAGCTGGAGAGAAAATGGCAATTCTAGGCAGAACAGGTTCTGGAAAAACCACCATCGCAGATTTATTAGTTCGCATGTATGATGTAACGGAAGGAAGCATTTTAATCGACCAAAAAAATATTCAAGAACACCATTTATCTAGCTTACGCCAACAAGTAGGATACGTCACCCAAGACATCTTCCTATTCTCAGATACCATTGCGAATAATGTTGCCTTTAGTCAAAAGGAGGCAAATAAAGAAGAAATAGAATTATTTACCAAACACGCTGCAGTCCATGAAGATATAAAGGGATTGACTTATGGATTTGAGACAATGGTAGGAGAAAGAGGGGTCACGCTTTCTGGCGGGCAGAAACAACGGGTATCTATTGCTAGGGCACTTATCAAAAAACCTAATATTATTATTTTAGATGATTGTCTATCGGCCGTAGATACCAATACGGAAGCACAAATTTTAGGCTACTTCAAAAAATCGCTGCAAGATAAAACGGCTATCATCATTACCCACCGTATCTATTCTCATCTAAAGTTTGATAAAATTATCGTTTTGGAGGATGGACAAATTGCAGAAGCAGGCACCCATCAGGAATTACTCGCCAATCGAGGTTTTTATTATGACTTGTATGAGAAGCAGAAGGCGGAAGAAGTGGAGTATTAAATTTCAAATTCCAAGTCCAAATTCTAAAGTATTTACCGTCCACCGTCAAGTGTAACGACCGTCAACCATCCACCGTCTATCTCTTATCCGCCAAAAGAAACAAAATAGCCATCCGAACCGCCACTCCATTTTCTACCTGTTGCAGAATAATAGAATGTTCTGAATCCGCCACATCACTAGATAGTTCTACACCTCTGTTGATCGGTCCTGGGTGCATGATAATTATTTTCTTATTGAGGCTATCTAATAAGGCTTTATTGATACCAAAATATTGGGTATATTCTCTAATAGAGGGGATATATTTAATGTCTTGTCTTTCCAATTGGATGCGCAACACATTTGCCACATCGCACCATTTGAGGGCTTCTTTTACATTATAAGACACTTCTACCCCTAGTTCTCCAATATGCTTAGGAATTAAGGTAGGGGGTCCACATACCATTACTTCTGCGCCCAATTTTTTCAAACAGAAAATATTGCTCAAGGCAACTCGCGAGTGGAGTATATCGCCAAAAATAGCAATCCGTTTTCCTTCTAAATCTCCCAATTGTTCCCGCATCGAAAAAGCATCCAGCAACGCCTGCGTAGGATGCTCATGGGTTCCGTCTCCCGCATTGATGATATTAGCATCTATATGTTGCGCTAAGAAAGAAGGCGCGCCAGGGGCAGGATGCCGCATCACTACCATATCCACTTTCATGGATAAAATATTATTTACAGTATCCAACAAGGTCTCACCTTTTTTTACAGAGGAGGAGGAAGCAGAGAAATTAACTACATCTGCGGAGAGGCGTTTTTCAGCCAATTCAAAGGAAATACGTGTACGGGTAGAATTTTCAAAAAATAGATTGGCAATCGTTACATCTCGCAAGGAAGGCACTTTCTTAATGGGACGATTAATGACTTCTTTAAAATTATCAGCTGTTTCAAAAATCAACTGAATATCTTCCTTCGTAATGTATTTGATTCCTAGTAAATGCTTTGTACTTAGCTGCGTTGCACCCATTAATAAATTGAGAATGGAGAATTGAGAATGGAGAAATAAGAATTTGTGTAGTTATAATTCTCAATTCTTCATTCTCAATTCTCAATTATTTCTAGTCTTTTTTCTCTTCAATAATCCACACCACATCCTTCCCCTCGGTTTCTGCCCAAGCCACCTTCACATATGCCTCATCTAAGGCATCCACTCGTATGCCCGTGTAATTGCATTGGATCGGTAAATGCCGATTAAAGCGGCGGTCCACCATTGCCATCAATCGCACACTTTTGGGTCGTCCATAATGTTGCAATGCCGTCATAGCTGCTTGAACAGACCTGCCCGTGTATAGCACATCATCTACCAAGATGACATCTTTATCTTCTATTAAAAATTCAATTTCATTGGAATTGGCTTTCAAAGGCTTGGTACGGGTTCGGAAATCATCCCGATAAAAGGTAATGTCTAGCTTGCCGTAATCAATTTTCGTTTTTCCTACAATCTCCTGTAATCGTTGATGAATGCGATTTGCCATTAGTACACCGCCCATTTGAATACCGATAATACAAGCATTGGAAAAGTCGTCATACTCTTCTATCAATTGATGACACAATCGCTCTATGGTTAACACAAAGCGATCTGATTTTAATATGACTTTTCCTTTTTTCATTATGGGTGTAAATATACATAGGAAAATTATTAGATGGCTCGATTGTTAGATGGTTAATAATTCCCCTAACCATCCAACAATCTAGTGCTACGTTTCAAAAATTTTGGTTAGTATTTGCTCGCCGCATTAGGTGTCTCGCAAGTAGGGTTCCACTCATTATTCAATCATCTTTTTATCCCATTTGCAGTATAATTTGATTCGTTTTCAACATAACCCCTTTTTTATGGAGTAGAAAATCTTAAATCTATCATAGTAATGGTTCGACTTGTCGATTTTTTTCAGCATCTCAATGAATTACCCTGTATTTTTGATTACCTTCTATGGCTTTTTCGTCATAATGGCTGTTAGCGATTAACGATCCGCTAAAATTATTACGTGATTCCCTCATTACTAAAAAAGAGAAAACTCCTATCATGGTATTAGATGTTATTTTCCTCCTTTTTGCCATTGTTGGCTTTTATTCGGGATATAGTCGAGGTATTATCAGTACGGTGTTTACCGTGCTTTCCTTTACGGTGGGTTTATTAGCTTCTTTTAAATTAGCGCCTGCTTTCACTAATTTTCTAGAGCAAATATTGAGTAATAATCATCCGTTGATGTTTATTGCTGGATTCATATTATCTTTTATTATAGTAATGGTGGTATTGCGGATGCTATCAAGAGGATTGGAAGGAATATTAGAATCCGCTAACATTAATTTTATTAATCAAATTATTGGTGGAGCGGTGTTGACGGCCTTAGCGATTTTGGTGTATAGTTGGTTGTTATGGTTCGGCGATAAATCCCATATGATTGATCCACAAACAAAAAAAGAATCCATTAGTTATCGTTATACCAAAGAATTCCCTGGGCACATGCAAACCGTATTTCAGTCGTTGAAGCCTGTCTTTACCGAGTTCTGGAATGAGGCGTTGGATTTCATGGATCGCATGGAAGATATGAGCGTTCGCAAATCAGAAGGGGAAGCTACTATTTATGATTTGGAAGATGAGGAAATAAAAGAGGAGAATTAAAGTAATGGAGAATTGAGAATTACAAACACTTGCTCAATTCTTCATTTTTAATTCTCAATTATTAAAGGCCAATAACAGCGTACTCAAGCCCAAATACAGACAAAGCGGTGTATAAATAGTTTTGTCTCTTTCCGCAAACACCCCTTCCTTTATTTTTCTAAAAAAGCCACAGTAATTTAAATCGCCAATTGCTCTTGCCAAAAAGAGGAGTCCAATAACGACGGTGGTCTTTTGAATTAGGTCAGCAGGAATCTCCAATCCAAGGGTATTGTAATTCAAAAAAAGAGTTAAACCAAAACCAAATAAACCGAGAGCGACGACTAGCGTAGCTACTGTCATTTGTACTCTATGCACTTCGAAGACATTGGTAAAAGTACCAGGTATTGCTCCTGCTAAAGCCCACTTTCCACCTAGTGCCCAATACAGATGTAAAAGGGCTAGAAATAATAAAATTATTGTGTTTAAAATGGCTATAATGGTTACCATAAATTTTTTTTTAAAGTATAATAGGCGTTATGGCATTGTGGCTTTTTGGCTTTTTGGCGTTCATACCACAACGCCTATTTTTTATTCTTTAACAAAAGAAAGGTTCTTTGATAAATCTCGCAAAACTGGATATTCCTGTATCATCTCTAGTTCAAAGAATATAAAACTTAATTTTATTTTACCTAACGTTAAATAAAATTAATTATCTTTACCTCAAATTGGGATCATCCGTAAAAAGTTATCCCAAAGTTTTCGTGAGAATATAGAGCAAGCTAGGCAAATTTCAAATTCGCCTAGCTGCTTTTTAGACGAACCCTTTATGCCAGTCCATAAAACATCCAAAGCCGAAATTCTTGAAAAATGTACCCTGGTTTTTCGAGAGAAAGGCTATTATCATACCACCATTTCTGGTTTAGCAAAAGCTTGTGGGATTGAAAAACCACACTTCTATTACTACTTCTCTAGTAAAAAGCACCTGATGCAAGAAGTATTAAAATATGCTGATTCCTTAGTAGATGATTATATCTGTGCGATCGCTTATAATGATGCGTACCCTGCCAAAGCACGATTAGAAAAAATGTTGGATCGCCAACTTCGCTATTTTTTAGACTTTAAAGGCGGTTGTATTTTTGGCAATACCATCCTAGAAACGGCTAATTCAGAGCCAGATTTTAAGCCTTTTGTTCATTCCACTTTCGAAAAATGGGCAAAAGCATTTGCCTATGTATTGACGTCCAACTTTCCACTAGAAGAGGCAGAATCATTAGGCTATGCCATCATACAAGATTTTCAAGGCGGTGCGATGCTTTATCAATTAACTAACGAATCAAAATACTTACAAGCATCTAAGACAAGAGCGATGAAGCTAATTATTTGAAATTGGTGCTGAGGTATTATCGTTAGAACGCCGTTATACCACAGCATCCTAATATCGTAATATCTTAAACATATGGATACTTTAATTCAAAAATTTCAAGAGCGTGTACAATTATTAGACACGATAACACCAGCAACCAAAAGGCAATGGGGCGTGATGAGTCCTCAAAACATGATAGAACATTTAGGAGGATTAATCTATGCGACTGCTAAAGGTAAGACAGGGATGACACTAATGATGCCCCCTGAACAAGCAGCCAAAACAAAGAGCCGCTTTTTTGGGAGCTATTACCCGTTTCCTAAAGGAGTAAGAATGCCTGGCTCCCAAGACAAAGAACCTACCGCCCCAACACTCCGCTATGGGTCTTTTGGAGAGGCTTTGGATAAGCTAAAAGCAGCAAGCACATTATTTATACAGCAATACCAAAACCATCCCGAACAAGCTTCTATGCACGGCTATTTTGGGGATTTAACGAATAAAGAATGGTTGGCTTTTCATGTTAAGCATCTAGAGCATCATTTAATCCAATTTGGAGCATTGCCGTATGATAAAAAAATTCCTCAACTAGAAAAGTTACTCTACAAAATAGGCAAAAATGTACAGGCAGATACGCCTGCCCAATGGGGCAAAATGAATGCGCATCAAATGATTGAGCATTTAGGTCTGGTCTTAGTGTTGAGTACAGGAAAATTCGATCTACCGTATAAGGGGACAGAAGAAGCAGCCAAAGGCTATTGGGATGGTTTCCAAGCCTCTGAAAATCCTTGGAAAGATGTATTTCCAACTACTTCTTTTGGTGATCCAAAACCTCCTCGAAATGCGACCATCGAAGCATCTAAAGCTGCCTTGCAACAGACTTTTAAAAAATACTTGGCTTATTGTGAAGCTAATCCAGCAGCAATTAATTCTCATTTTTATTTAGGAAATCTATCGGTAGATCAATGGCGGCAAGTACATGTCAAGCATTTGCAACATCATGCTCGACAGTTTGGAATGGAAGTTTGAATAATTGAGAATGGAGAATGGAGAATGGAGAATGCAAATATTGCAATAATTCTCAATTTTCAATTCTCAATTCTCAATTTCTAAAGATTTATTCTATCTCATTCACAACAAAGGAAGTGACACCAAAGGAATTGATAAACACATCATCCTTGGTGGCTTCTAAACGGCTATAGTCTAATTCGGATAAGGGGTCAAGGTGGAAGATAAATAGGTCGTTAATAAATACCTGAGTTACTCCGTCATGCTGACGAATCGTAAATTTTTCTATCGGCTTATTGTTGACTAAGGTCGTATTATTACTATAGTAAATATTGTTATCTAGTTGTTCTTCATGCACCCCGATATAATATCCCCAACCGTTAATCACATTAATGTAGTAGTGAAAAGAGTTGGTGCCCCATTCAAAACGAGTTCGATCTAATTGATCCGGAGGTAATTCAAAAATAGCTTCCATTTCATAGGTATCGGGTGGGCTAGAATACCGTTCACTCACTCTACTCACTTCTGATTTTTCAACAAGGAGGGATCGTTCAAAAGTTTGGTCATAGGGATAATCGACCCTACTCCATTCCGGATCAGGCGTATTTGGATCAAATAATTCATCTATATAATATTCTTTTCTGAATCCAAAATAAGGAGTAGGAATACGTGGTTCAATACCCGTGAACGGATCGCCACGCATAATACTTTTCCAAACATTATTATCAAATAATTCATTCCGATGTCTTTGATCCAATTCGCAATGTCCCAACTCATGATATAGTAGGTACGATCGAAATCGTTCGCTAAAAGAAAACCAATAGCCCTTATCAATTTGAACGTGGTGTCGGCCTAACCAACAACGACCCAAAAAGGAATTATCTCCAACATCTGTAAATTCTATTTTCAATCCAGAATCGCTAAAATCTATATCATGTCCTCGCTTTGCTCCTTCTTGTATAAATTCTTGCACATAAGGTTCAAAAACGGGATCGACTTCGTAGCTAGTAGCCCCTATTTCTTCTGTTCCATCTGCTCCACAAGCAGAAATGAGAAGTACGGTTAGTAGAAGAAAAAATATTTTTTGCATAGTCTTTTCTATTGATCTATTGGCTCATTGATCTATTGTCTCATTGATCTATTGGCTCATTGTTCTATTGGCTCATTGTTCTATTGTCTCATTGTTCTATTGTCTCATTGTTCTATTGGCTCATTGTTCTATTGGCTCATTGTTCTATTGGCTCATTGTTCTATTGGCTCATTGTTCTATTGGCTCATTGTT
>CALJIQ010000525.1 GCA_937973995.1 uncultured Saprospiraceae bacterium | reverse complement strand
GGCGTTGTGGCAGGGTAACCGTCCTACCATATCGCCACACCGCCATAATGCCGCACCGCCTCAAAACAAATATTTGAAAGATATAAAGTCGTTGTTTAAAGGGAGGAAGAATTTATTGTTTTTGCTATTGGGGGTAGCGATATTGGCTTGCCTAGTGTATTATATGGATGTGTCCATATTGGTGAATTCGTTTCGACTGCTAGGGGCAAAAATTTTCTTTGTTTTTGGCGTAGCGATCCTTTGGATTTCTTGTAATGCCTATTGTTTATCTACGCTTTTAGGACATCAAATTTCCTTTTACCATATTCTCTATACCCAAGTTACTGGAGATGGCTATAATGTAATTACGCCATTTGCTGGATTAGGAGGAGAACCATATAAAGCGAAACACCTCAGTAATTGGGTAACCCTAGATACTGCTAGTGAAGCCATATTCAGAGATCGCTTGATTCATTCCCTGTCGGGCATTCTTTATACGAGTTTGACGATGCTAGTAGTCTTAGTATTGGTTCCTTTAGACAAAGCCTACTTTATTACATTTGCGATTATTGGACTTGTTTTGACTGCTATATCTGTCTTGCTTACCTTAGTGATTCTATCCAATGCCCCCAACCAATTTTTAGGTAAGATTTTAAAAAAATTAAAAATACTTAAAGACTATCGAAGTAATCCACTAGATAAAGGCACCTTTCTGAAAGCGCTATTCTTGAAACTAATGGGTAGAGGTTTAAATTTAATGGAGTTTTTAGTGATTTTTACTTTACTAGGTATTAGCCCTTCTGTATTAGAATTGGTAACAATTTCTGCGATGTTATCCCTAAGTGGAACGCTCTTATTTATTGTCCCTCAAGGAATTGGCGTCAATGAAGCAGGAATTAGTGGTGCGTTTAAATTGGTGGGTCGCTCTGCAGATTTAGGCCTGAGCTTTGGATTGATACGACGAGCAAGGGTTTTGTTTTGGGCAGTATTTGGAGTGAGCTTACATTTGCTATTTGTGCTTTTTAAAAAGAGACAAAAACGAAAATTACAATTGGAGTCCAAGAAGGTTGGACGATCAGAATAACATCATATCTGTAGGATTTTCGCCCGATGCTTTCCCGCCAAAAAACGCCGAATAATTTTAGCCGTTTCAGGATTTCCTTGCACAGCTTGAACGGTATCCCTTAGTGCCTCCATGCCCGTCATATCCTCCTCTTCAATAAATCCATATCCTTTGTAATTGCCTTGCTCTACCAACACAACTGCTTTTTCTGTTTCTGTCCGACCTCTATCAATTACAAAAAAGTCCTCTTCAAAGATGGTGGATAAATAATCAATGGCTTGCAATACTTTTTCGTTATACGCTTCCGCAGATTCTTGTTGAATACAAGCCCCGTTGCATTTTTTTAAATGATAATTAAAACAAGGTTGGGAACTACGCTCTAAATTACAGTGAAAAGGACAAAGTTCGAAACTCTCCACCGCTCGTTTCATATAGCCTCTGGCACTACCTGTTTTTGGATATTCAGCAATAACCTTTAATCCTTTTCTGACTTTAGCAGAAGGTTTAGAAATATCTAGGCAGATATAGCCATTATCATCCGTATATTGATAAATGACATAGGGGAAATAGCTACGCCTTTGTGCTCGATTGACGATTGGCTTTAAGCGTTTTATTTCATAAGATTCTAATAGTAAAGCTATTAGCTCACTGCCCGTTATTTCGTAGGAAATATCATCTACGTACTCTTGGAGTTTGCGTGCTTTTTCTGTGACTTTGGCAAAATGCTCCATTACCCGTTTCTTGATATTGATGCTTTTACCTACATATACGACTTCCCCCGATTCATCATGTAAATAGTACACCCCGCATTCTTCAGGCAAGGCATGCAATTGTTCTAAATTTATATTTTTGGGTAAGAGTGCCTCTTTTACTCCCAAATTGACCATCTCCTCCATCTGTTCTTCTCCAGATTCTTTTGCCAATATTTTTTCAAATAAAACAATGGTAGCTTCTACATCCCCCATCGCTCTATGGCGATTAGAACAGGGCAGTTTAAAATGTCGGATCAGATTGGATAAACTATAAGAAGGTAAACCAGGAAAGGTTTGTCTAGCTAAGCGAACGGTGCAGAGTTGTCGGCGAGTATAAGCGAACCCTAATCTTCTGAATTCTTCTTTGACAAAACTATAATCAAAACGGACATTGTGGGCTACGAAAATAGTTTTTTCGGTCATCTCCACAATCTTTTTTGCTACTTCATAAAACTTAGGGGCATCTATTACCATCTCTTGCGTGATGCCTGTTAATTGCGTAATACCAGGCGGGATACTGGTTTCTGGGTTAATCAAGGTCTCATAAGTATCCACTACTTTCACTCCATCATGAACGGCAATAGCAATT
Source organism: uncultured Saprospiraceae bacterium (assembly GCA_937973995.1). Taxonomy (GTDB): domain Bacteria; phylum Bacteroidota; class Bacteroidia; order Chitinophagales; family Saprospiraceae; genus JAFMDF01. The sequence continues at coordinate 2,836 of CALJIQ010000525.1, read as the reverse complement.
TCAATGATTTTACTTCTATTGGCCGTACCACCAGTCGTTTCTATATCTATGATTGCGTACTGCATCAGTGAAGAGTTAGGAGTGAGCAGTGAAGAGTACTATACACACTTCACTTCTCACTTTACACTAATAAATCAGGTCTTCTCCCTTTTCTCCAATATAGATGGGAATCAGCCAACCGAGGCGGAAGCCTAGCAAGGCATCAAATCTTTTGATGGTATCTTTAGTCCGTGTAGCAAAGTTAAAATTTCTTCGGTTGTTCGTAAAGGCTTGGGTGAATTCAAATCCTGCATAAAAATTGAATCCTCTACTAAGTCCGATGTGTTGATAACCAATGAATTGTTCTAAGGCTAAGCCATTGCTTAGTTGATCGTAGCCTTTGATGTAAGCTCCTGCTATTTGGTTGGCAACACCCGATTCATCTTGAATTCTAACTTTATGTTGTAATAAACCAGCACCTAGTGTTAGTCTTATTCCTGATCTAGTATTCTTTTTTGATAGAGCTATTAGTTTCCCTATATGTCCACCAAGGTATAATCCTCTCTGTCTTTGAACAATCAACGCATAATTACCCGATCCCGCTTCATTGTTTCCAATAATGAACCCATCTCTATCCCTTAAACTGGCTAATACATCTTCTTTTACATTTTTGCCGAATAAATTATTTCCCTTAACACCCAATATCCAATTCCCTTTTTCGGTTAGAATATCAGCACCACCTCCAATACTAAAATTACTTCCAAACCGATTGGCTAAATCTCCAGCAGGCATATGTACACCATAGTTTGCTTGAATCAATAAAGCGGTATAGGTATTTTTACGATTCTGGGCAAAACAAATGTAACTTATTGTAAGTAAGTATAATAGGAAAAAGATTCGGCTCATTTTTTGACTGCATTAAGTAGTAATGAAACAGAAAAGTCAAGTTTATTTTGTCAAACAATGTAAAAGAATCAAAAATAATACTTTATGAAAAGAATATTAATCACAGGGGCGGCAGGTTTTCTAGGATCTCATTTATGTGATCGCTTTATAAAAGAAGGATACCACGTTATTGGTATGGATAATTTGTTAACAGGAAATATGGCGAATATTGAGCACTTATTTCCTTTAAAACAATTTGAATTCTATAACCATGATATAACGACTTATGTGCACGTACCTGGTAGAATAGACTATATCTTACATTTTGCATCTCCTGCTAGTCCGATTGATTACTTGAAAATGCCTATTCAAACGATGAAAGTAGGGGCATTGGGTACCCATAATTTATTAGGTGTAGCTAAAGACAAAAATGCTAGAATTTTGGTAGCATCCACTTCTGAAGTGTATGGTGACCCATTAGTACATCCACAAGTAGAGGAGTATTGGGGAAATGTGAATCCAATTGGCCCTAGAGGCGTATATGATGAGGCGAAACGTTTTTTAGAAGCCATAACGATGGCTTATCATAATTATCATGGGGTAGAGACTAGAATCATTCGTATTTTTAATACTTATGGTCCTCGTATGCGGGTGAATGACGGGCGGGTACTACCTGCTTTCTTCTCTCAAGCGATTAGAGGGGAAGGATTGACGGTATTTGGTGACGGTTCACAGACTCGTTCTTTTTGTTATGTAGATGACTTAGTAGAAGGTATTTACCGCTTATTGCTAAGTGATTATCATTTGCCAGTCAATATTGGTAATCCAGATGAAATTACCATCAAAGAGTTTGGTGAAGAGATACTAACATTGGTTGGGAATCCAAAGGCGAAATTAATTTATAAAGATTTGCCGAAAGATGATCCTAAGCAACGGAAGCCGCATATTGAAAAAGCGCAGAAAATTTTAGGCTGGGAACCTAAGGTTTCGAGAGCAGAGGGCTTGAAAAGAACTTATGAGTATTTCAAGACGGTGGTTCAGGTGCCAGAGGTTGTATAATTATTGATTACTTATTATTGATTATTTATTAGATTCAACTTGGATTTATTCATTCTTTTTCCTTTTTAAATAAGCAATGTATCCATTTAGGCTTTTGAGGCATATATCATACTGAGACTTCATCTGTTGTAGTATTTCTTTAGAAATATAATTATTGTCGAATGCACAGATGAGATGCTCTAAAGTTTCACTTAGCGATCCTCTTGCAATTCTACAAAATTGAATATTTTCTTGATAATGAAATCTTCCATGTCCTTCTGCAATGGTTGCAGTTATAGAGCGAGCAGAATCAGTGATTTGAGAAATGAGTAGATATTTTTCTTTGTTGGGAATAGAAGTTTTTACTAGACTTTCAACGGTTTTTCTAAATTCTCGGCATTTGATATAAACGTCCAGTTCATAAAAATTCTGATAACTCATAGCATGAAAATTTGTGTTATAATACCGAAGATAAATAAAACTTCATTCTACCCCAAATAATCAATAATTAATAATTAATCAACTAAAACATGAAAATACTCATCACAGGCGGAGCAGGTTTTATAGGCTCTCACGTTGTCCGATTATTTGTCAATAAGTATCCGGACTATACGATCTATAATTTAGATTCTCTAACCTATGCAGGTAACCTAAGCAACCTTACCGATATAGAAGATAAATTGAATTACACATTTATCAAGGCAGATATTACGGATAGTGATGCGATGCAGGAGCTGTTTAGAGATTGTCAATTTGATGCGGTAATTCACCTCGCGGCAGAGTCGCATGTAGATCGCTCTATTTCTGACCCGATGAGTTTTATCATGACGAATATTGTAGGGACCGTTAATTTGTTGAATGCGGCAAGAGCTAATTGGAAGGATTTTGAAGGGAAACGTTTCTATCATGTCTCAACGGACGAGGTATATGGTAC
>CALJIQ010000524.1 GCA_937973995.1 uncultured Saprospiraceae bacterium | reverse complement strand
CTGAACCGATTCTTGGCTTTTAAGATACCAAAAAGAACGGGCGTAGAATATAGTTTTTGCGGATACGGTGTAAATCCATCGGTTAAGACCAGAATGCTATCAGGTTTGGGTTTTAGCTGAAGAGCGGCTTCTATACCGAGTACCATATTGGTACCTCCACCACCAGGCAGTTTTTTCAACTTTACTAAATCTGAGGTGGTTACCAATTCAATAGGGGCATAGGCACGAGCATCACAGGGAATGATCGTAATGGGTATGGTATAGGATTCTAGCACTCCCATAATCTCTCCCATGATCCTCGCTAATTCGTTATCTTTAATAGAACCAGACGTATCTACTACCACTGCGATTTTAGCAGCAACTTCTCCTCGCAAAGAAGGGAGTATAAAATTACCATGACTATCTTGTCGCCGACTCGGACGGCTATAACTATAATCGACTCGACTACCCCTTCCTTTGCTAATGGCAATATTCATGCGGTGCTTCAGCACCTGCTTCCAGTTGATTGTGGGCTTTAGATGATTTTCCGCCCAACGTTCCCAACCACCCGGGATATTCCCTTGCGCTTTTTGTTCTTCCATGGCTTGGGCAACTTGTTTTCTAATCATCTCTACCTCCATTCCATCTTTTTCTTGTTTGCCATTTTGGATTTGTACAGGCGTTTTTTCTCCTTCTTCCTGCTGTTCTAACTCCCATTCTCTAGGGGTGCCGTGTACACCACTTCCTTCATCAGGATGTTCGTTTTTTTGATCGTCTGGATGTTGGTCATTAGGCTGTTGGGGGTCCTGATCTTTATTACCTTTATTGTCCTTGTCCTTATCTTTATTATTTGGATTATTTTGATCGTTGGGTTGATTGGTGTCACTGTCATTGTCACCTGGATTATCACTTTCTGTTTGGTCGCCAGGATTTTGAGGGCTATCGTCTGATTGTTTATTTCCTTCTTGCTGCTCCTTTTTTTTCTTCTTCTTTTCCTCTTCTTGCTCTTGTAATTTTTGATAGTAATATTCCGTTAGTTGTCCAGGAGGTAAGTCGTAAGTTTCTGGAAATAATAAGGGAAATATTTCTGGCGGGGCTAATCCTTCCCATTGGCTATCATTGATTTCTAAATCCGCTGCAATATTCCATAGCATGTGTTTGGCATTGTATTCTTTCGCCCGATCCCCATGTTCTCTTAGAATGTGAGAGATTTCATGTATCCAGACAAAGCCCAATTGAGAAAGGGTTGATTCCATATCCCCTGCATCTGCTATTTTCTGAACACTTTCTGGATTGAAATAAATGTTCAAATTTTGGTCAATCGCCGCTAGGGGCACTTGCTTGGTCAATTCTATTTGACAATTGAATAGGGCAGGGGAGAACCAAGGCAATCGTTCGGCGCAGTAAGCTCTGGCGAAGCGGATTAAGGAGTCTATTTCTTCATGGTTGATGTTATTGTCGGGTAGCTTTTCCATATCAAGTATATTTTGTAAATTGCAGAAGTAAAAAACAACTACTTATGACGATTGAGTCTAAAATGATTCCTAATATTCCCGAGTTTCTCATTAGAGAAACAATTGATGGGATTCCCTTTTATTATAAAGGGTTTAGGGATGTAATAAACAAAACTAAAACGAAAGCAGAAATAATGGCGGATAGTGGCTTACAAGGATTTATTAAATCTTGGTTAATGGGCTTGCTATTCCAACATCTTGATTTATCTAAGTACTACATTTTTGTTGGAGAAACTGGAGCACATATCGATCATAGAAATAACTTAGCTTTAGATTTATCTGTATATGATAAGAACGTTTTAACTCCTGACAAAATAACGACAAAGTATATAGATGTACATCCAAAATTAGTAGTTGAAATAGATGTCAGCGTAGAATTAGAAAGCTCAGATATAAGTACTTTTGATGATTTTCTACTACGTAAGGTTCGCAAACTTCATCAATTTGGAACAGAAAAAATAATTTGGATTTTTTCAAAAAGCAAAACAGTTATTGTCGCCACTCCTGATAATAAATGGGATGTTTTGGAATGGGATACAGATGTTGAATTATTGGAAGATATTACTTTTAATATCGCTAAACATCTTGCTGAATCTGACATTTCTTTAGATGAAAGGGAAAAATAGCCGTAGATCGTATTATCCTGAACACGGGATAAATATCCGATTTTTCAATACTGTTTATTTGTTGAACTGTTGAACTGTTTATCCAAGTATAGTTTGTAAACGAATAAACAGTTAAACAAATAAACGATTCAAGCATTTTCGGTAATTTATCCCGTCCGCAGTATAACCATCCGCCTTATGTTCGCAAAACATCAATAAACTCCACCAATCCTTTCTGCTCAAATAAATAAGTCATTTTTTCCTTTACCTGTTGTGCTGCTTCGGGGGAAGTTTGCTGCGCACTCTTTTGTGCATTCAATAATAAATTTTGACTATTATCCTTGGTAGCGACCATTTCTTTTAAAGAAACAAAAATTAAGTCCCGACGGTTGACGCTTATCACCTGTTGCACCAAATCAAAATAAGTCAAGGCGGATTTATAAAAATCGCTATCTGCCATTCGTTCTTTTAAAACGTGATTGAGCGAACCGAATAACACAAAGATTTCGCTATCATTTAATTTGTGCATATTGGGCTTTTCCAAGCCATCCAATACTGCCACAGGGTCCGCTAAACGCAAGCTATTCAAAAACTCTAAAAAGGGAATAGCGACTCCTTCTCCAATCGTTCCTTTGAGTAATTCCAAACAGGCTTTTCCCGCCTTTTGTCCCTTTTTCGGCGCAATGCCAAGTAGATCGCAAGAAGCGAGCAAAGCTGCGGTAAAGTCCCAAGTTCTAGGCGTCGCAAAGGCATATTTATCCGTCTCAGGACTGGTATAAACCAAATTGGGAGAACGCTTTAAAAAAGCGGCAACTAATAATTTCCAATGAGGTAAGACTTTAGCGTGTGCTTCCCTTGTGACGGCTGGTAAACTTACCTCAGGAAAACCTCTTTCTAAGGCATCTATATAGACACTGGCGGGTAAGTCCCATTCTAGATGAACAAAACGATTGGATAAAGGTGGTGTCAATTCATAGCCCCCCATGATCATATCTGGTGGATTGGCCGCTGCTACAATTCGGACATTGTCAGGCAAACTATGAAAACCAACTTTACGCTCTAACACTACCCGCAGCAAAGCCGCTTGGATGGCAGGAGGGGCAGTGGATAGCTCATCTAAAAACAATAAACCATCCCCATCTTCCCCAAATTGATCGACCCATTCAGGAACGGCATAATGCACTTTTCCATCTTGATGCACCGGCAATCCAGAATAATCGGTTGGGTCAGAGATACTAGCAATTAAGGTGACGACTGGAAATTGCTCTTTTGCTAGACCTTCTAAAAAACTAGACTTACCAACACCGGGCTTTCCCCACAATAAAACGGGAATACCTAAGGTGTCTTTTGGGGATGGTGTTTGGAGGGCAATTAATAAGGCTTCTGCGCCTTTCGGGTAATTCATATAAATAATTGAGAATTGAGAATGGAAAATGGAGAATATCAAATTCTCCATTCTCAATTAAATATTTTATTCTTGCCATTCATCTTTAGGAAAATACTTGTAATAAGTACGACCGAATAACTTCATCGCAAAACGAGAAACGCCATGTAGGGGTTTGCCATTTTCCTCTTCTGCATTGGCAATCATTTCTTCTATGTAGTCTTCTATTTTTTCTTTTTGTTCTCGTTTTAATTTGATGCTTTCTGGTAAAGGGTTAGCGATCCAAGCTAAGCATTTTTGGGCTGTTTTTCGCACTAGGGCTTTATCATCTTTAGCCGCTATTTTTTCTATCGCTTTTACCACTTGTATATCTTTAAAGACCCTTAAAGCAATAAGGGCATTTTTTCTTACTTCGGGGGTATCATTAGACAATTCTTTTATCAATGGATCAATCGCTATTTCCTGTTTGCGATACCGCAATATCTGTTTGATCGGTTGAAGGACTTCCAATTTTAAATGTTGGGTACTTTGCAACATCTCCAATAAAGGCTGTATCGGTTGTCGTTCGGAATATACGCCTAATAGTTTTTTTGTTTGATACAATAACTGAGATTGAAAGGGATCATTGATTACCTTAATGACGGCTGCCATTTGCGTCAGGTGATCGGTGGAAGCTAATTCCCTTACTTGCTGCATGGCTGCTTCTTGGATATTGTGATTATTGGATTTCAATAAGTCCAATAAATCCTTCATGGGCAGATCTCCATTTTTACTACTTTGCTTTTTTAATAAGTAGGTAATAATAAGATTAATACCAATGGCTTTCTTGCTGGTATTTGCCCATTCCAATACCTCTATTAATTCTTTCTGTTTTGGAATAAACTGGCGATCCGAAATCTTCTGATATAATTTTAAGATGGCCCGCATGTTTTCTAATGATCGCCTTTCCAAAAAAACGGGATATAGTTTGTCAGTCAACTCTTTTTCTGTCACTCCCATTGTAGTCAGTACATAATGTACTTTTAGCGCAGCTTGACGATTATCACTCGTTAACACCTCATATAATAACTGCTTGCATTGAGCAGTAGGCAGTCGTTTGGCACTTTCAATAAAGAAGTTTAGCGCATCCCCTCCTAACAATGGAGCACTTTTATGGAACTGAGATAAGATGGACTGAAAGTCCGCTTTCTCATAAGGTTGTAGTCCTTGTAAGATAGAGGTATGGTATTTTTTGTAGGCTGGATCAATCAACCGATTGGTCAACAATAAATAAACCGTATCAGAAGGGTAGGTTGCCAAAGCTCGATAGATGGCATGAATCGTAGGTACATTTTTGGAGATCGGCAATAATCGCAAAATCACTGGTCCAAAAAAGGAAGCATCGTAATAATTAAGTTCGACTGATTTATTGTAATCCCGTAAGGCTGCGTATCGCTTATCCGTTTCTTTGGTTAGTAATTTGGCGACTTGTAATAATTGTCGTTTAGGGTTGCCTGCTTCGTGGAGTTCATAGGCTTTTTTGACCCATTCTTGTTGAATATATTTCGCAGCAGGGGCGGGAATCGCTTGATTGGCTGTAAAAGTAGTTAGCTGTTCTTTTAATGGCTGCCATTCTTCCGATTCCAAATAGCCCATAGCAATTAGGGGGATGGCATATGGAAAAACACCTGTAAAACCCTTGATAGCCGCACTTATTTGCGCAAAATTGCCCCCAAACATCAATCGCTGGGCAGTAGCAGGTAGTTCTAAGATGGGACAGGTATAACCCAATACCTCCCCCAATAGAGTAGTAGTGATGTCAAATTGAATATCAAACCCTTCCAATTGGCGGGTATAGTTAATAACGGTAATCTTATCCTTTGGAAGCGGATGATTCATATTTTTTTAGACGAGATATGATAAATGGAGTCTCTTAACAAACAAATAAATTTGCAAACTGTTTTCAAGATGCTGGATACTATTGTTGCTATTGTACCAAACTACCAATCACCAATCACCTTCAGGGCTAGGACTACATTCCGTTCTTGAATACCCTATGGCTAGCGCCATAGGTTACAGCTTGTTGTACTTCCACAGGGAATTGATTGGTATTTTGTTTTGCATGATGTGACTATACTTTTTTTAATCGAAAGGATTTCAAATATAGTTATTTTGAGACTTGGCAGGGTGTAACCGCCATTTGATGTATTTCTTCGTGCCGTTAGGTACGATATGTTGGTAACAATTGGATAAAACGGATTCTTTCCGTGCCTTTAGGTACGACATGTGAATTTAAAATACCCACATGCCGTACCTAAAGGCACGGATAAAAACGGCATTGGTTCTTTTCTACCGACATGATGTACCTAAAGGCACATTTTCATACATCAAACGGCGGTTACACCCGATTAGCAATGAGGAATTAATAAAGTGTACAAGTTGGCGAAATTATTTTTTCTCCGCAAAGACTATTCAACAATCCGATAACGAAAACCTAAGTAGAATTCTCGTCCACGGGTAGGACCCCAAACGGAGGAAGTGTCAAAGTATGGACTGAATGGATTCTCCCAACTGATGATCGGTTGATGCTGTCGGAAGTTAAAAATGTTTTCGC
>CALJIQ010000523.1 GCA_937973995.1 uncultured Saprospiraceae bacterium | reverse complement strand
GTAGTGTGACATTATTAATTATTGATTATTAATTATTTTCCAGACGCTACTGAACACGCCTAATTAGCTAATAATCAGTAATTAATAATCAATCAACTGAAAAGCAAAGTTGTTAACTTATTTTTGTCAGACTACTTAAATCTTATTTTATTTGGTTCTTTGACAATTTTTGCAAAAGGCATTTGTACTTACTCGTCGGATGGCTATCGCCGTCCGATGAGATGGGCGTTCTCATTCGACGGCGTTAGCCATCGGACGGGAGCATTGCAAGAATTGTCAAAGAACCTTTTATTTCAAATACAAATACACCTACTCCACCACCAATTTATACCCCAAGCCATAAATAGTTTTGATATTATCTTGACCACCTGCCGCTGCAATCTTTTTTCTCAGGTTTTTAATGTGTTGATACACAAAATCAAAAGAATCCAAAAAGTCCACATTGTCGCCCCACAAGTGTTCCGCTATGGTTTGCTTCGTGAGTACCCGATTCTTATTGGACACAAAGAACAATAGCAACTCATACTCTTTCACTGTCAATTCCACTAATTCCGCATCTATAGTCACTTCGTGGTTATCCGTATCGATCTGTAATTCATTGAGTTGAAGGGTTTTATGCCCTTGGAATTTCCGACGCCGATAAATGGCCTTTAATCTAGCATTGAGTTCAGATAAATGAAAAGGTTTGGTTAAATAATCATCGGCCCCCAATTCTAATCCATCCACTCGATCATCTAAAGAATTTTTTGCAGAAATAATCAAAATTCCAGATTCTAATTGGTTTTCTTTCAAATATCGAACGATATCTAAACCATTTCCATCGGGTAGCATTATATCCAAGATGATAATGTCATATTTATAAATCCCTAACTTATCAATAGCGATATTATAAGAAGTAGCGACTTCACATACGACCTCGCTAGTAGATAAGTAGGCATTAATGTTATCCGCTAAGGCTATTTCATCTTCGATTAGTAACAATTTCATTGTTGTGTTTTTCTTTATGGCATGAGTACTTGCTCAATAGACTGGTTTCTAAACCGAATGTAGTGGCGACTTTAGTTGCCCTCAGCCTCGCAAACGAACACTTAGCGTGACTTAGCGAAACCTTTGCTAGACTTAGCGGGAAACAGAAAGTAACTTATAATACACTCAATCCCAAATCAAAAGTAAGTCGGAATTCTGATTTTATTTTAAAGTACCGACAAAAACCAGCATCTTCAAAAAGAATTCAGAATTTCTACCAATTCGGCATAAGATTGTCATGTAGCTTTGTGGTCGGTCTGCTTAAGTAGATAAATGATCTTCCAAAAGATGGCTTGATGGCTATATTGCTTGACGGTCAACGAGTCTTTAAAGTACTTTGACAGCATTAATGAAATAGTTGAGAACTGATCAGATCACTTTGGAGTGATCAGATCAGACGTTATCCTTCAATCTGATCACTCCAAAGTGATCTGATTGATTATTCCTTTTTTTAAACAAAAAATTCCCCCTCAGAATAATCTTAACTATCCTTTATTCTGATTTTTTTATGGTGAGCCGTCCATCAATAACCGTTGGGCTTTGTTACCAAAATAATTCTAATGAATAAGAAATTCCTGATTGTATTAAAAGTAAGTCTTCTTCTATGTCTAAGTACGGCATTATTGGCACAGCAAAAAGGAGAAGGACCAAGTTCTAAAGCTACCTTAAAAGGACAAATAGTAGATGAAAGTGGTGACCTACCCTTAGAGTATGCGACCATCACACTATTTGCCCAAAAAGATTCCAGTATGGTAACAGGGGGCATCACCGATGACAAAGGGGTCTTTTTAATAGAAACTCGTCCAGGACGATTTTATGCCCAAGTTGAGTTTTTAGGATACCAACTGTTGACCCTCGATGATATTCAACTAGGGAAAGAAAATCTGCACCAAGACTTAGGTAAGGTGACGATGCGCTCCGATTCTGAAACCTTAGTAGAGGTAGAAGTGCGGGCAGAAAAGAGTCAAATGCAAATGAGTCTCGACAAGCGAGTCTTCAATGTAGGTAAAGATTTAGCCAATACAGGTGCTTCCGCAGAAGACATTCTCAATAACGTTCCCTCCGTCAATGTAGATATAGAAGGCAATGTAAGTCTTAGAGGAAGCGATAATGTTCGCATTCTGATAGATGGAAAACCTTCTGGTTTAGTAGGAGTTGATAATGCCAATGGGCTGCGCTCGCTGCCCTCCAATATGATCGACAAAGTAGAAGTCATCACCAACCCATCTGCCAAATATGAAGCAGAGGGGATGACGGGAATTGTCAATATTATTCTCCGAAAAGAAAAGAAAAAAGGGATCAATGGTTCGGTTGATGTATCTGCTGGTTTTCCTGAAAATTATGGAATAGGAGTGAACCTAAATGTACGTCGTAATAAATTCAACTTCTTTACCAACTATGGACTCTCTTATCGAAGTAATCCTGGAAATGGCTACGTCTATCAAGAAATCTATCGAAACGGACTTACGGAAATATCCGATCAAACCAGAAGAACCGAACGATCAGGATTGAGTAATAGTTTTCGGTTTGGATCTGATTATTACTTTAGTGAAAAGAGCATTTTAACGGTTGCTTTGATGTATCGAAAAAGTGATGAAGACAATTTTGGACGCTACACCTATTTAGATTATCTAGGCAGTACCAACCCACAAGATTTCATCGGAAAAAGTGAACGAACGGATGATGAACTAGAAGACGAATCTTCCCTTCAGTATTCTTTAAATTATTCCAAAAAATTTGATCGAAAAGGACAAGAATTCACTTTTAATATTCAGTATGAAGACGATCTAGAAGAAGAGAGTTCTGATTTTAGAGAGCAATTTTTTAATGTAGATCAAACCTCTAATATTCCGGACTTATTACAGCGATCTAAGAATAGTGAAAGTAACTTTGAATGGTTATTTCAAACGGATTATGTGCATCCTTTCAATGAAGACGGAAGATTTGAAATTGGACTTCGTACGACGATTAGAGATATTAGAAATAATTATTTGGTGGAAGAATTTGAAGACAATATTTGGCGATCTGTAACGGACTTAAGCAACAACTTTTTGTATGATGAAAATATCCATGCTGCTTATGCCATTATAGGCGACAAGAAAGGACAATTCTCCTACCAGTTGGGCTTACGTGGGGAGTTATCAGATGTAAAAACAGAACTAGAACAAACCAGTGAAATAAATGATCGAAATTATTTCAACCTGTTCCCAAGTGCACATTTGACTTATGAATTTGCGAATAGCAACTCCATCCAACTCAGCTATAGTCGAAGGATTCGACGACCTAGGTTTTGGGATTTAAATCCTTTCTTTTCTTTTAGTGACTCTAGAAGTTATTACTCTGGCAATCCCAATGTAGATCCAGAATTTACAAATTCTTATGAATTAGGATATATTCAATATTGGGATAAAGGGTCCTTGAGTTCGTCTATTTATTATCGTCATACGGATGGCGTTATTTCTCGCTTAACGGAACGAGGTTTGGTGGATGGAGATTCCTTATTTATCACTAAACCACAAAACCTAGCTACCGAAGATGCCTATGGATTTGAATTTACCTTTTCTTATAACCCCGACAAATGGCTACGCCTAAGTGGGGATGTAAATCTATTTAGAGCGATTACTGATGGCACCAATTTAGGCAGCACTTTTGAAGCAGATGCCATTACGATGTCTGGTCGCCTTACCTCTCAGATGACCTTGTGGAAACAGCTAGAAACACAAATCCGATTCAATTATCGAGCCCCTAGGGAAACTACTCAAGGACGTAGAAAAGCCTTGTATATGATGGATTTAGGGATAAGTAAAGATATTTGGAAGAAAAAAGGAACGCTTACCTTAAGTGTTCGAGATGTATTCAATTCTAGAAAACGTCGGTACGAAACCTTTGGTCCAGATTTCTATCGAGAAGGAGAATTTCAATGGCGATCTAGGGTTGCTACTTTAAAATTAAATTACCGAATCAATCAGAAGAAACGCCGTGGTGGAAGAAGTGGTCGTGGTGGCTATGATGGTGGCGGTGGTGGAGAATATTGATTGGATTTTATTAATATTGGATGCTGGATACTTTTGTTGCTATTGTAACAAACTATTAGCAGCTAGTCCAACATTCCCCCGACCCCAAGGGGAGTACCTTAGATCATTTGCACTGCGGTACTCCCCTTGGGGTCGGGGGAATAATTTATGTAGATACGCTGTATTATTTATTTGTTAGGTGAAACAGGAGTTAAAAACAAAAACTACAAACGATTAATCAATAACAACCAATTGCTTTTGTAGGATGAATTCGTCCGATTTCAATTGCAAGAAATAAATTCCTGATGCCATTGAATTAGTCCTAAAGGAAAACCGATTATCACCCACCTGAATCTCCCTCCTACCTAAATCCATAGAAGTACCATCCAAATTTACCAAAGCTGCCCTAACTGGAGTAGACTGGCTCGCATGAAAAGATAAATAAAATACACCTGTTGAAGGGTTCGGAAATAATTGGGCATTTTTTAGAAAGCTAACTTCTTCCACATCTGTAATCATTTCCTAATGCAAAATCTATTTCCATCCTTTACCTTTGTACTTATTTTCAATCTCCGTTTCCAATGCAGAAATTTACCATGCCTACAATAACCGACCAACTTAGTCAGTTCCTAGCAAAAAAAGATCATACCCACTTTATCAATGGACAATATCATGCAGGTGAAGGGGAAGAACAAATAACAGTTATCAATCCTGCCAATGAGGAAGTGATCGGGCAAGTAGCAGTAGGCACCAAAGCAGATGTTCATCAAGCAGTAATGGCTGCCAAAAAAGCATTCCAACACGATAGCCCTTGGCGAACAATGAGTCCGGATGATCGAGGAAAAATTTTGTATCGATTTGCAGAACTGATTGAGCTACACTCAGAAACCATCGCTCAATTAGTGACGCTAGAAAATGGTAAATTAATAAAAGATTCCCGTTCCTCCGATGCAGGTGGCGCTGCCAAAACCTTCCGCTATTATGCAGGATGGACTACTAAAATAGAAGGCGAAACATTGGATCTTTCCCAACCGCAAAAAGGAGGAAGACAAAATTTTGCCTTCACTAGAAGGGAACCGATTGGCGTAGTGGCAGCGATTGTGCCTTGGAATTTTCCTGTTTCTATTGCTTCTTGGAAGGTAGCACCCGCTTTAGCCGCAGGCTGCACAGTGGTCTTAAAACCCTCTGAGGAAACACCGCTTTCTGCCTTATTATTAGCAGAATTAGCGATGGAAGCAGGCATGCCAGCAGGCGTTTTTAATGTAGTAACAGGAGATGGCAAAACAACGGGTGCTGCCTTAACTGCACACCCTGAGGTAAAGAAAATCACCTTCACGGGTTCTACTTATACGGGGAAAATCATTGGCAAAACCGCTATGGATAATGTGACGGGGGTTTCCTTAGAATTAGGCGGAAAATCGCCCGCCATTGTATTTGAAGACCAAATTGATTTTGAAGCAACCGCAAAGGGCGTAGCAGCAGGAATTTTTAGAAATCAAGGTCAAGTATGTGTAGCAGGGTCAAGGGTCTATATTCAAAAAAAGGTATTCGATAAAGTTTTAACAGACATCAGCCATATTGCCCAAAAAATGAACATCTCTCACGGCTTTGATGAAACCGCCGATATAGGACCATTGGTGTCCAAAGGGCATTTGAAAAAAGTATGCGGGTATATCGAAAAAGGACAACAAGACGGTGCTACTTTAATCACAGGTGGAAAAACGCCCAAAGAGAAAGGCTATTATTTACAGCCCACCATTTTCAGTGCACCCGACAATCGGCCATCCATTATCGAAGAAGAAATTTTTGGTCCCGTCTTAGCCGCTATTCCCTTTGATGATTTAGAAGATGCCTTACAAAAAGCCAATGACTCCCAAATGGGCTTAGCCGCTACCATTTGGACCAAAGATATTTCTAAAGCGATCAAAATGATTGATCGTTTGGAAGCTGGGGTGGTTTATGTAAATTCTCCTGTTCGGTCTGATCCAAATTTGCCTTTGGGTGGGTATAAGCAGTCGGGAATTGGACGAGAATTGGGGAAGACGGGGGTGTATAATTATACGACTTTGAAGTCTGTGAATATTGTGTTTTGATG
>CALJIQ010000522.1 GCA_937973995.1 uncultured Saprospiraceae bacterium | reverse complement strand
AATCCTTGCCTCCTAAGAACCCTATTTGCGAGACGCCGAAGGCGGCGAGCAAATTTATAGTACATGGCAGATACTTCTATGTGCCTATGTGAAAACACCTATGTGAACTATGTGGTAAAAAATCACATTTTCAAATTTCCGAAGTTAGTAATTCGATTTATTATGATAAAAGTTAGATTTTAATACGCCAAGACCCATGCACAAATCGCCCAATAGCAGGACCGCCGTACAGTCCATTTTGTTGGCGATTTAATAAATTAGACCCACTGATTTTAAAGGTACTTCTTAATTTTGGAAATCTTTTACTAATCTGCGCATTGATATAATATTGCGGGGGAATCCTACCCGAAAACTGTGGAGAACTCTCGAAGGTATAGCCTTCTACCCACCGCACATTGGTACCGAAACTCCAGTGTTTGCTATTGCCTATGCTTAATTCATTGGCGCTGAAACTACAATTTATTTTATTCTTAGGCGTATTATAAGAAGGGATTAATGGATCATCGCTTACTTGAAAAATTTGATTATAGGAGTGGTTTAATCCAACTCGAAAGTGTTCATTGATGATGTAATTGAGTCCTGTAGAAAGACCAGTAGTCAAGGTAATATCTTGCGCGTTTGCAGCAAATCTAAAGATCGTTGGGATGCCTGGGAAACCCATAAAAAAGGGAACCCTTAAACCAATTCTATTTCCAATAAAATCTTCATAGCGATTAAAATACCAGGTCATTTTTAAGTCCAACTTATTTTCAAAGAAAATATTGGCGTAGGCTAATTCCGTTCCTAAGACTTTTTCTGGTACCAGACCGGGAGAGCTAAAATATTCAAGTAGATTTTGATCTAGATTGTTTTCTAAATATTCTTCAAAGGAATCTAAATCAATCAAATCATCATAGCCATTGATATTGCCTAATAAAATAGCGGACCCTACTCGTAAATAAAAGTACTGCTCGATCAAGGTCGGACTTCTCAAGGCAGAAGTAAGGGAGAAGCGAAGAGAAGATTCGGGCGTTAGACTATAAATGGCGGAGAGGGTAGGACTAAATAGGTAATCATAATTTTCGTGCTTGTCCATACGGACAGCAGCGTTGACTTTAAAGCGATTATCTTTAGACCATTTCTCCACCCCTACGTAAGCTCCAAATTCATAGGTATTAATGATGGTTCCAGAAGTATCACTAAAAATAGTTCCTTCTGAATAAGGTTGGTAGGATCTAAAATTGCCACCTACTGTAATTTCATCTACGAATCTGGGTTTGAATTTATATTCGGTATGCCAATGATACAACTTGGATTCATCTACAAACATGGTTCCGCCTTCCAAGACAGGCGTGCCTGTTATGTCATCAAATACTTCTTGAAATTCCGCAGTGCCTGGATTTAAAAACCCACCATCTTGTGCCGCTCTAGCTTGCTCATGCCAGGCTTGAACCTCTTCTTTATTCGCTGCTAATATTTCATTAGCCTTATCAAAGTCATAGAAGAAATCAGGGGCTGGACCTATTTCTGGCCAGCCTTCCAGCGCTTTTACTTTAGGATTGATAGTTCTAAACCAATAATTTTTATAGCCTGTTAACCAATCTGTATTGGATTTCCAACGGTTTTGGATTTGTTGGGCAGTGGAAATAATATCATACGATTGACCAGCATCTTCTCTGGTTGTATAAAAGCGGAAAAAGAATCGATCCTTTTGTTTGATTTCAAATTTATTCTGCGTTGCCCAAACATCTTTTAATGCCAAGCGATTATCCAATTGCATCACGGTCGTTCCTCTTCCATAATTCGTTGCCCAATTGGCCTCCCAATCACCACCAAAACGATAGTGCAATGCCACATTGGTTTTTAAATTATAACTATCATAGTTTACAATGTCTTCTTCTCTATATCCTGTGCGGTGATACTGCCCTAATCCAGGATGTCGAAATTGCTCAAACAAAGTACCAAAGTCCGCATTCGATTCATCGCCATAAATATTCACGGCATCAAAGCCACCAGGATTATCGGCGAAAATACTATCCCGCAAGGAGCCTCTAGACGGTCCATAATCATCCGCTACCCAATCATATACTTGGTTGTAGGAGACATTCAATTTAAACCCAAAAGCATCTTTTCCTTTTTTGTTTTTAAAGGCTTTAGCATAACGTACCGCCCCTTCTAGAAAATCTCTCTCACCTGCTTTGAATACCACTTCCAAACCTTGATGGTCATACGGGCTTTTGGTTCGCATATTGACCACGCCATTGAATGCGCCTGGTCCGAAATAAGCAGAGGCGGCCCCAATCACTAAATCTACTCCCTCAATATCCAATTCAGAGGCACCGAAGAAATTGCCCAGTGGATAATTTAATCCGGGAGAAGCATTGTCTATACCATCAATTAATTGTAGCGAACGAGAGGGCGTACTCGTATTGAAACCTCTGGCATTTATTACCTTCACGCCGAAACTCACCGCTAACATATCTACTTCCCGAATACCCGCTAAGGCATCATAAAAACTACTTTCGGTAGTACTCTCGATTTCTCTTAATCCAATAGATTCAACGGTTAGCGCAACATCTCTTTTTAGTTGGGAGTTTTTAGCCGAAATGGTAACGGTTTCTAACTCTAGATTCACAGTATTTAAAGCCAATTCGAGGGGTTCTCGCAGGTTCATCACTTCATAAATCAAAGTACCATAACCAGTATAGGTGACCTTAATATTAAAAGGAGGAGCAGGACAATTCTCAAGGATAAAGTTTCCATCTAAGTCGGTACAATTACCCAAAGAAGTATTGACTACAACGATGCATGCGCCAATCAATGGCTCTTGATTGCTAGCATCTATTATTTTTCCTGTTAATTGCTGTGCATGCAATGTTAGGCAATTACCTAAAAATAGGAGACAGCCAATGGTGAGAATTGGTTTTACTTTGATATTGGTCATGTTGTTTTGATGCTTCTTTGTTTAAATCTCTGTCCTTTTATAGTGAATCAAGTAGACTAGGGGCACTGACAGTTTGGTTGTTTTGATGAAAAACAAAATCAAACATACGAAAATAAATTATCTTATTTTAAGGCCTTTGATAAAAAAAAGTATCTATAAAGAGGGATGCTAGATGCTGGATACTATTGTTGCTATTGTACCTAAATAAGTAGTTAGACAGAATAAATAAAACCGTTGATTTACTCGTCGGATGGCTGCGCCGTCCGATGAGTTTTCCCATTCGACGGCGTAAGCCATCGGACGGGATTTCGTCCTTTCTGTCCAAGTACTTACAATCTATTAATAGCAGTACCTATAGCTTTAATGAATGGAACTATAGTCTAACCGAAGTGTCCGACAACTATCACCTTAAGACTTTATTCCCTAAAAGGTAAAAAAACAAAAATTAACTGAGACCCATGAGATTGCCATCTCCTTTTTTTGTCCTTTTTCTGACCCTATGCCTTCCTAGAGCGGTATGGAGTCAACCCGCCTTTAAAGATATTTCTAAAAAGATTGGTACGATGGAAAAAGGGGGGCAAAATATAGGCGTTTCTATTTGCGATTTTAATAATGATTTTTTAGAGGATTTTTATATAGTTAGTCGTATTGGTCCTAATCACTTTTATAAAAATTTGGGCAACGGGCTGTTTATGGAACAGGCTGCGGATATGGGTATTGACTTTCATGGACATAGCAGAACGGCGGTATGGGGAGATTTAAATAATGATGGTTGGGAGGATATGTATTTGGGTAATTTAGGACAACCCAATGTACTCTACTTGAATAATGGAGATGGTACGTTCAGCAATGTGACCCTTGCAGCCAATATAACGAATAAGGGGCGTGTTTACTCCGTGAATATGGTGGACATCAATAAAGATGGCTGGTTAGATATTTTTGTTTCCAATTCTTCTTCTGATAATGTTTTGTATGTCAATAATGGAACTACGGATTTATCCTTTACAGATTACACCCAAGAAGCAGGATTATTAGACACGAGACATTGTATGGGAGCGGTTTTTTTTGATATGGATAATGACGGTGATGAAGATTTATATGTCACCCACGATGCGTATATCTCCAACACCCTATTTGAAAATGATGGATCAGGGCATTTTACGGAAATAGCCAAACAAGCAGGGGTAGATTACCAAGGCTTTGGGATGGGAGTAGATGCAGGAGACCTTAACAATGATGGATTTCTCGATCTATATGTTACGAATTTGTACGAGAATGTACTATACATCAATCAAGGAGATAACACCTTCAAAGATTATACAGAAAGAGCAAAAGTAGGCGATATAGGAATGGGTTGGGGAGCTAGTATTTTTGACTTTGATAATGATGGGCTTAATGATATTTACGTAGGCAACGATTCCTATTTTTATCCTATTCCCAATTACTTATTCGAAAATAAAGGCAATTATAATTTCCGTAAAGTAGATACAACAACCGCTATTTCTAGTATGCAAGGAACGTATGGCGTTGCTACTGGAGATTTAAACAATGATGGATTACAAGATGTAGCCCTAGCAAATATTGGCACAAAAGACCATGCCCAAATCCTGAATAATGAAATGGAAAGTGGCTATTGGATCGGTTTTCAACTAGAGGGCGTTCAGTCCAATCGCTCGGCTATAGGTACTAGAATGGAGATAGTGGATAATAGAGGCGATTTACAGGTAGATCAGATTACGGCTGGTAATGGATATGCTGGACAAAATACCAAAAGATTGCACTTTGGATTTAATAACGTTGCTGCAATCAAACACATAAAGGTTATCTGGACAAACGGACTTATTCAAGAATGGTCGGGGCTTCCACTAGGTAAATATTACTATCTTAAGGAAGGCAGTGAACCGGAGGAATTACCAATCAATCTATCTACATCTATAAAAGAGATATCAACAGAAATACAATTATCCATTTTCCCTAATCCAACCAATCAATGGCTACATATCACCTTTCCACCTGGATCTTCCTCTATTTCTAATATCAAAATATTCCATTCAAATGGGCAGCTCCTATTTCAAAAATATTCCAATTCATCTAATACGATTACACTTGATGTAAAGGGAAATAAAGGGTTAGCTTTTGTAAATTTTGAGGTAAATGGAATAAAGAAAAGTAAGAAAATATTAATTTTATAAATTATTACACTGTAAACTAAATAATTTTATACTTCCGCTGCCCATCGCCGCTACGCGGC
>CALJIQ010000521.1 GCA_937973995.1 uncultured Saprospiraceae bacterium | reverse complement strand
TAATAATTACTCAATCAAGATACAGCTATTCATTAATATAAAAAAATAGGCATTGTTATATCCTGTTAAAGGCTAGTGAGCGTCTTTTGTAACTGATTAAAAATGACAAGGTAGGGTGTTCATCTAGATTGATATGATGGATTAATAAGATTTAAGTGTAAGCTCACAATTGCTTCACTCTAAATCAAGTGGGGTGTTGATCTTGTAATTAATTTTTTTAGAATTTTAGTTTGGGGCTTCAGAAATAAATAACCTAGCCAAATAGGTATTTCCCGCCAAGGATCGCTAAGGTTTCGCAAAGTACGCTAAGTTAGTCCTAGGTCTAGCTTTACATACCTTAGCGTATCCTTGGCGAGACTTTGCGGGAGACAAAACTTGGGTAAGTACGAATGTATTCTAGCCGTCACTTTTTGTTTAACTTTAACACTTCAATTATTAAACAAAAAATAAATCTTCCTGTTAGTGGGTTAGTATTCAAATACATTATTAACCTAAAAATTTTTAACATGAAGGTATTTTCAAAATTCCTTTTCTTAGTATTTGCTATTGTGATGATTGGTTGTGGAGATGATGGTAATGAAGTCACACCCGTAACACCTGTTGAAGAACCACAAACCATTGCAGACATTGCAACCAGCAATGATGACTTTAGCACCTTAGTTTCCGCCCTTAGCAGAGTAAACTTAGTAGAGACTTTGCAAAGCGATGGTCCATTCACCGTTTTTGCACCCACCAATGCGGCTTTTGCTGCCTTAGGCGTAGACCTAGCCACCATTTCCGATGAAGATTTAACTAATATTTTACTGTATCACGTGATCGGTGGAAATATCGCATCAACCGATCTAGCGGATGGTCAAACTTATGCAGGAACTGCTGCGGCTGGTCCTAGCGATCACCCATTGTCTATGTTGATTGAAAAAGGAAGTGCTGGTGTGAAAGTAAATAATGTAGCTACGGTTACTACGGCTGATGTAACAGCTACTAATGGAGTCATCCATATAGTGGATGCGGTGATTACCCCTCTGGATATTGTTGGACATGCCGCTGCTAACAGCAATTTTACTTCTTTGGTAGGCGCATTGGGTGCTGCCTCTGGAGATTTAGTTTCTGTATTACAAGGAGATGGACCATTTACGGTTTTTGCACCTGTGAATGGCGCATTTGATGCTATCTCGGAAGTAACAGCTACCCTATCCGCTGACCAATTGGCAAATGTGCTAACGTACCATGTAGCCAGTGGAAATGTAAAATCAGGCGACTTAACAAATGGCTTAGAAGTGATGGCAGTGAATGAACAAATCTTCACGGTAAACATCGGAGACCAAGTAACGTTAACGGATGGAACTGGGGAACAATCCACAGTCGTATTGACGGATGTTCAAGCTACGAATGGCGTGATTCATGTATTGGATAGAGTGATTCTTCCAGCGAATTAAAAATTCCAAATTCCAAGTACCAAATTCCAAACTGGGACATACTGTTGTAGTTTGGAATTTGTTTTTTGGAATTTTGCTAAGTAACTCTTATTCCTTCTATAGACTACAATAGCTTCCCTTCTTTCTTGCTTTCCAAATAGATTCATCAGAAATATTTTATTTTTGCATCTATGCAAAAAGCACCTCCAACCATTGACGATCAGCGGATTCTTTCCCTACTAAAAACAGATGATGAACAGGCGATGGATTTGCTTTTCCAAGCCTACTATCCGCTATTGGTCCATACCGCTTACCATGTGCTGATGGATGAACATCAGGCAAAAGACCTAGTGCAAGATGTCTTATTTAATTTTTGGTCCAAAAGAGATAGTTTACAACTAACGGGAGGACTCAAACCTTACCTTAAGAGAGCGGTTATTAATCGTTCGATAGATCAAATTAGAAAAAAGAAGCGAGTGGGCGTAGCAGAAGAAATCACAGATTATAATATGACCGACCAATCCGCTTCTACCCAAGATTTAATGGAAAATAGTGACTTAAAACAAGTCATTATGAAGGCAGTGGCCAGCTTACCTGAAAAATGTAAGCTGATCTTCACCTTGAGCCGCTTTGAAGACCTCTCCCATAATGAAATAGCCGATCAATTAGATATATCCAAAAAAACCATTGAAAATCAGATGACTAAAGCCTTGAAAACGATACGTTTAGCAGTCCAGCAGTACAAAGAACTGTCTATTTTTATTATTTTGAACTTTTTGGGCTAGTGCATAGGGGGAAGGCTTATTTATTTCGTGTTAGTTGTGAACCGAATCGCAGATTTCACTGATTTTTTTCAAGATTTCGCTGATGAGATGACTCGGATTGAAAAGATTATTGCAGATTGTTCACTGCAGAGCATTTTTCGAGGTCCTTTAATATAGTATAATTGAATGCTTAATCCGTTATCATCCATTAATCAACTTACATCTAATCAGCGAAATCAATTCCAAATCAACGAAATCTGCGATTCAGCATTTCGACGACTAAAAACAAAAGAATGAATCCAGACCATTACATAACATTGATTTATAAAAAACTCAAGAAGGAGCTAAGTCCTGAAGAAGAACAGGAATTATCCAATTGGGTGAAGGAGGACGAAAATGCGGCTTTACAGCATCAGGTAGAAGAAAACTGGCAAGCCAGTAAGGATATTTTACCGCCGATTACCGTTGATACCCAAAAGGACTTTGCGGGTTTTAAGCAGCGCATGAAAGCTGAGAAAAATAAACCCGTAAAAAAGGAAGCGGTCATTAAGCCCATCAATAGACAACGACGTTTTTTGATGATGGCTGCCGCTATTGCCTTACCATTGGCCGCTGCTTTATGGTTATTTATGCCTAGCCCAGAAGCACCTATGATGCTTGCCCAAACGGAGAGTGGAGCGACCAAGGTGGTTAACTTAGAGGATGGAACGATTATTACTTTGAATGAAAATTCTACTTTACAGTATCCTGCTACCTTTGACGCCAAACAAAGGAAAGTGCTATTAAATGGAGAAGCCTTTTTTGATGTAACTAGCGACCCCACTCGTCCTTTTGAAGTACAAATGGAACGCGCCAACGTAAAAGTCTTAGGCACCAAGTTCAACATCCGAAATATAGCAGATGAAAATAACATCACAGTCAATGTAGAAGAAGGAAAGGTACAGTTTAGCAATACGGAAACTCGAAAAGGCGTGATACTAACAAAAGGAGAAGAGGGATTATTAGAAAAAAATAATAACCAAATCTCTGAGACAACCGTTAACCATAAAAATGCGAGTGCTTGGAAAACCAAGACGCTCAGTTATAAAAATGCTTCTTTACAATCGGTAGTAGCAGATTTGGAAAAGGTCTTCAAAACCAAAGTCACCATTACTAATGAAACGATGCAGACCTGCCGCATCACTGCCCGATTCGCCGATGCTACTCCACAAGCAGTTTTAGAATACGTGGAAAAAGTATACAAAATGGAAGTGGAAAAAATAGATGGCGAGAATTTTAAATTAAAAAATGGTAGTTGCCAATAGATTGAACATTCAATCCTTAATATATGCGAATTGCCTGTTGGACAGTAAACTCCCAACCCTCTCTTATACAGAGTGGGAGTCTTCTCCGAAAAAAAAATTTTGGCTCGGAGGAAACTCCCTCCCTTTTTAAGGGAGGGTTGGGGAGGGTTCATATCAAAAGTCTTTCAACTGCTATCTGGCGTAATATAGTAGAACCCAAATTCGCAAAGATGCAGAGTAAACTATTTTATTTACGCCTTTCCATCTTATCCCTATTCCTACTACTTCCCTACCTGCTTCTCGCCCAATCCCTACTAACTCAACGCCTCAATTTCGAGACCCAAGAAACGCCTATTGCAGATGCCCTCATTGAATTAAGTGAAGTAGCTGACATAAATATCGCCTTCTCTCCAAGGCTCTTTTCAAAAGATCAAACAGTCGAACTATCCCTCCAAGATAAAAAACTAGAAGACATTTTAAAAGCCTGTCTAGCAGGTACGGGTATTACTTTTAAATTAGAAGGAGGGCATTTGATTTTATTTAAACAACCCAAAAAACAATATACGCTTAGCGGGTATATAGAAGATGCCAAAACAGGAGAACGCTTGGTAGCGGCGACCATCTATGAGACCTATTCAGGAAGAGGGGCGACCACCAATGATTATGGATTTTATAGTTTGAAATTACCAGAAGGAAAAATAGAATTACAGAGTTCCTATTTGGGTTATCAAGGGGCGACCCAATCCTTAACGCATCAGCGTGCTCAAAAATTGACGCTTACGCTGAGTCCTTCTATTACCCTGCAAGAAATCATTGTTACGGACAAAGATTTTGAAGCACAACAAAACCATATTGATCTTGGCAAAGGCACTTCGCTCCCCTTGCAAAAAATGAAAACGCAAATTGCCCTAGGCGGAGAAGCAGATGTATTACGTTATATGAATACCCTTTCGGGTGTGCAAAGTGGGGCGGATGGCTTTGGCGGCATTCATGTAAGAGGAGGCAATAGCGATCAGAATCTCGTATTAATGGATGGAGTTCCTATATACAATCCTTCTCATACACTGGGTTTGTTTTCTATTTTTAATACACAGATCGTCAAAAGTGCCCAGCTAGTAAAAGGAGGATTTTCTGCTAAGTATGGAGGTCGTTTATCTTCGATTATGGATATTAGAATGAAAGAAGGGAATACCAAAGAATACAGTGCAGCAGTAGAAATAGGAACCCTTGCCTCCAAACTTTTAATAGAAGGTCCTATCAAAAAAGATAAAACAGGTTTATTAATTGCTGCTAGACGGACTCATGTTGATCCCTTAATAAATGGGATTAGTAGTCGAGCCAAATCAGATAATGAAGAGGAGGGCGCAATCAATTACCACTTCTTTGATTTCAATGCCAAACTACATCATCGTTTTTCCAATCAAGATCAACTCTACCTAAGTTATTATATCGGAAAGGATGATTTCCGAGATGCCTCTGTCTATGTCTTTGAAGATGACCAGTCCTTTTTTTACCAAGAGGATCGAGAACAGCAAGTCTTATGGGGCAATCGGATTACCGCGTTAAGATGGAATCATTTATTCAATGACCGATTGTTTTCGAATACTACTTTTACTCATAGTAGATATCATTATGGTAGTGAAAATTTAGATTGGCTATTTATAGAAGAGGTAGATTTTATTACCGATGATTACTTATATACCACCTTTCAATCTAATATTAATGACATAGGGATAAAGGTAGATTTTGAGTTTTATCCGTCACCGAAACACCAACTCCTATTTGGCGGTAGTTTTATGAATCGCACTTTTGAATCAGGTACGTTGGAATATCTTTTTGATAATCGCACGTCAGAAGATCCCGATTTAGCATCAACAGAAGACTTCATTGACGATCTCTACGAACTGCCTCAATTTAATGCGCAAGAAATCGATCTATATGTAGAAGATAAAATTAGTTTCTCCGATCGATTATCGTTGATGACTGGCTTACAACTCCTTGCCTTTAAAGCCACTGATAAAACGTATTTTTTACCACAACCTCGTTTTCATTTACTTTGGAATATCACGCCCACTTGGCACACGTCTATCGCAGGAAGTAGAATGGTACAACCCCTTCATATTTTGAGTACTTCAGGTGGTGGATTACCCAACGATCTTTGGGTACCTTCCACTGCAACTGTCCGTCCTCAGGAGGCGTGGCAAATAGAGTGGACTACGCAATATGCTACCCAAGCAGGATGGTCACTAAGCAGTGATATTTTTTATAAAAAACTCAACCACTTAATTGCTTATGGTGAAGAAAGTAGTTTACCTAGTTTGGAAGAATTCGACCCTGATTTTTGGGAAGATGAAATCACCTATGGACAAGGAGAAGCTTATGGTGGCAGTATGACCCTCGAAAAAAATAGCGGAAAATTGACGGGACAAGTGAATTATTCCTTTACCATTTCCAATAGACAATTTGAAGATATTAATAATAATGAGCCCTACCCTTTTCGCTTCAATCATCGACATGAATGGAAAAGTACGGTTCAATACCAACTCAATAAAACTACTGCCTTTCATGTCCAATGGCACTATGGTTCGGGACAGCCTATTTCTCTCATTAAAACAGATTCTCGATTTGCCCCCTTGCATAATTTCACAGATACCGAAACGGAATTAATAGGCACGGTCAACAGTTATCGTTTGCCAACTTATCATCGCTTGGATATGGGCTTTCACTTCCATTGGCAACGCCCTTCTGTAGTGCATCATTTAACTTTGGGGGTATATAATTTATACAACCGTAAAAATCCGTTTTACGTTTATCTATACGAGGATACTATCTTTCCAGAAGACAGTGGCTTGCAACAACAGAATGGCTTACCTCTTTTACCGTCTATCTCTTATCGAGTGGTGTTTTAAGCATAACCCATCCAGTGACTTTCCGTCACTTGATGGATTATTGCTATCGTCTACCATTGTAAAAAAAGGCTCTTTGATAAATCTCGCGAAATGGAGGCATTTAGCAAATCAGATTGGCATCGAGCCAATCTGATTTGCACAAGGGATTCAAAAGGGGCAGGTCAGGCAAATCCTGACCTGCCCCTTTTGAATCCCTTGTTTCCCTGAAATGGACTCGATGTCCATTTCAGGGAAGGTATCACGGTATTTGTCAAAGAACTAAAACATCCAGTGACGGAAAGTCACTGGATATTAACCATACTAAAATAACTTGGGTACAGATTTTTTACTTCTCCACCTATTCTTGCTATCCTTAGCCCCAGAACGAGTAAAGCCAAAATCATCATAACAAGCCTCCAATACTTCGTCTAAATCCTCTACAGAAGTAATCGTTTGCTGGGTACCATCTTCCAATTGAATATCAAAAGGAAGTATCATATTCAAGATTAATTCCTCTGCTTCTTCCTCGTCTATTTCTAGCGGCACTAATGCATCCAATAAATCATATAATGCCTCTTCGTCATTGACGGTGGCAACCGTACTATCTGGTTGATTGACCGTCATCGGAAAAACCAATTCAAAACAAAAATCATCCTCATAGTCTCCATAACATTCTTCTTCTACTTCTTCCAATTGCTCGTAATTTTCTATGGTGATCGTACTTTCATCATCAAGCTGTACGGTCACTGGAAAGACTGGCATCGGATAGTCGTCACTGTCGTCATTCGCTTCCCACCAAGCATCCAAGGCGGTATCCAATTCCTCATCGCTATTATAAGTGGCCGTAGTTCCATCTGGATAGGCAATCGTGACGGGATAAACGATTGTGTAACACTCTTCCCATTCGCCATATTCTTCTTCATCAGCTTCATACCATTGGTCTAGGACGTCGAAAAATTCTTCTTCATTATTGACAGTTACTACTGTTCCATCAGGTAGTTCTAACTCCATTGGAAAACTCAAATCATCTAAGTCTCCACAATCAAATTCGCCAAACAAATGATCGTCTAATTGTTCGTCCGTACAAATTTCATAACCTGTAACCCCTTCACAATCCGCTACACAAGCACTCTCATAAATTTCTCCATCCGACGTACAAACGGGATCGAATAATCGGCTCAATTCTTCTTCGGATAAATCGGCTAATACAGAATCAACCGCCGCATCAATTACCTCGTCTTCCGCTTCAAAATCAATGCCTTCAAATATATCATAACAACCACAAGGATTTTCTTCGTCAGGTCCATTTCCAGACCGATTGCTAGATTGTGCTGCTGCTGCTAAGGCTCGTATAGTGGTAAGGGTAGAGACCCCCTGTTCGTTAGACAGTTCCGTAGTACTTTCTTGAATGGTAGTATTTAACTCAGAGGTATCTGTTGCATCTTTATTACAGGCTACGAATAAAGTTGTCAACAAGATCAATAAAAAAGACCAATTTTTGAGTCGGTACATAAAAGAGATAGGTTTTAGTTTGAGTCTGTCTCATTAGTCAAACGCAGCAATTTCTGGCGAAATTTAATATAGAACGCAGAGGCGCAAAGACGCATAGTTTTTTCTCTGCGCCTCCGAGTCTCTGCGTTCATTTATTTTGTCCTAGCTATGCTACAAATTTCTGATGGTACACACTCATCTTGTGATAAAATTTTAGTCGGGTGATTTCGGATAAATCACACTATTCCCTACCAAGACGAAGGAATAAAGGGTATCCCCTATTGAAAAAATTATTTTTTTAAAATTATTTTTCTACTGCCTTTTCTATCCTACTCACCAAAGCTTGTAAAGACTTCGGACAAGCCACCTCTTGATAGGTTACTTTATGGTTATTATAAGTAATAGAAGTCAGCGGCAAGTCTCTTTTTTTGCCTTTATAAACGGTATCAAATTCATTAAATTTAGCGGCTTGAAAGGACTGCAATAAAGATTGATAATCAGCTTTCTTCAATTCTATTAATCGTTCTCCAATGGAAGGCACATTTGCTATTCCTGTATATCTTACCGTTTTATTATCCAATACTTCAATGGTATAAAGTGGTAATCGGTTGCCTCTGCTTCTTTCTTTGGTATAAATAATTACCGCAGTGGCAGTTTCCGTTTTTTTCAAAGATTTTTGTTTTGAGGAGCAACCAGTGAATAATAAGAAACCGGTTAGGAATAGGAATATTAAGATAAGAAAATAGTATGCCGATAGTTTATATGTGTCACTTTCCACTATTACGATAGTTTGATTTTTTACATTTGATTTCTTCATAATGATTTTGTTTTTAGCAGTTTGACAAAATTCTGGTTCTTTGACAATTCCTGTTAAATTCGGCAATTAGCAAATCAGATTGGCATCGAGCCAATCTGATTTGC
>CALJIQ010000520.1 GCA_937973995.1 uncultured Saprospiraceae bacterium | reverse complement strand
CTATTGATACCCCACATCTTTTTGATCTCTACAATCCAGAAGGGGATTGAATACGAATAGCCCTAGATGCAATCTAGGGATAAGATTGAGGATATTTCCCAACCCAGAATGGGTTGAATGTGCGATATTCAACCCATTCTGGGTTGGAAATTGCTCCGTACATGATGTCACCGTATTGCATACGGTGCTATGCATATTGAATCCCTTCGGGATTTTGAGATGTGGGGTATCAATAGATTTTACAAATGCCCGTCATCTGTAGGTTTTGGCAAAGATGTCAGCCACTTTGAAAGTGTCTGCCATCAAGAAACCCTTTCATAATTAGCTGATTGTCAGCATCCATTTTTCTTAGCCTGACGGATATGGGCTGCGCCATAATCGTCGAGCTAATTGCATATTTTCGAGGGTGAAAGTCGTCTGGAGACGACTTGGATATACATTCTGAGTCTGGAAACTCGGAATATCGAACTAAACTGCTCGATATATCAAGTCTCCAGACTTGATATACCTATCCTACTCGTCTCCTGACGAGCATTACTACTTTTAGTTTTGCGGACAATGGGCAACACCTAAATAACCTCAGGGCAAGAAAAAAGGGATAACGAACATACGTTCATTATCCCTTTTCCTAATCAGATTTAAAGCTGTTTACTCTTCGCGCTTTTTAGCAGAATAGTTCACCCTCAATTGATTAGCTTTTCTTAGAGCGGTCTTTACATCCTGCACAATTCCCATCGTTACCTCTCCATCTACTCTAAGAGAAGAAGTAATTCTAGAATGCTGAGACTCTGGCAATTTTACTTTGTGCTTTTCAATAAACAAAGGTATTTCTCCTACGTTTTGAGCAATTTTATCGCCTAATTGCATTTGAGGTTTAGTCCCATAAAGACTCTGGTACTTCTGCGTTGGCTTACCAATATAAATATGATGAACCAGTGACTTTTGCTCCAACTTAGTCAATTCCGTAGCTTGTGGAACACTAACTGCCACTTTTTTCTCCGCATCCCTCAATACAGTTACTACCATAAAGAAGAACAGAAGCATGAAGATGATATCTGGCAAAGAAGCCGTTGATACTTCAGGAGAAGCTTTTCCCCTTTTCTTTTGGAATTTAGACATTGTTCTTTTTTTTGCTTGTCAATAAATAATAGCGGGCATGGTATTACCAACTATTCTTCTCCAAAGTTAGTAGGTTCAGCTTCAGAAATAACAAAGGGAAATTTGGATTTGATTTCTTTTCGCATTGCGAGCGGAAGATCATCCGAGTAAGGTTCGCCAAAACGTCGTTGACACTCCTCATCCCATAATTCTGCGTAGCCTGCTTTTAGTTCATTGTAAACGTTAAGGTAGGTTTCGTAATTCGTACCTCGGTCGTTTTTTAATGAAATAATCGCTTTATTAGGTGCTTCTGCTAAATCCTCTATTTTACGAGGATTAGCGATAAATTCTTTTGTTCGATCCTTAAGATCCTCTACCTTAGCAGGCTCGCCTCTCACCAATAGTTGATTCTGCGCATTTACCAATACAGATAGTACATTACGCTTCTTCAACTTGGTAATATCAGGCTCTTCTTCTGACCAAGGTGGTAACTTAACAAATATTCCTTTATCCACATCAATAGTTGTGGTTACTAGGAAGAAAATCAAAAGCAAGAAGGCAATGTCTGCCATGGAACCTGCATTGATTTCATTTTTCATTCTATCTCTAGCTCGGGTTCTTGCCATGATTGATTACTTAAAGAAGTTTAATAATTCTGAAACAACAAACACTGCTGCTGCAATACCTAATAGAATCAAGCCACCACCGATCGCTCCATTAATGAAGCCACTTTGACCGTCGGTTACCTTAAATTCTCGTAACGTTTCCATTACCTTAGGGGTATCTGCACCTGCCATGGCTTGACCTGCGAAAAATAAACCAGCTAGTACTGCTATGCCAATGATCCCTTTGATAGCACCTCCTGGATTAGAAAGCGTTTGGATTAAACCAAATAGTAAGGCAAAAGCAGCACACAAAGCGGTTAATCCCATTGCGGCATATAAACCAAAGTCAAATATATTGGTCGTCCCTCTTTGATCCTCCGCTAAGGCATTGAAACTATCCAAGCCTCCAAAAACAGAGAACAAAAAGATAGCCGTTACTACCAACCCTAATATAAAGGCGAACAACTGACCATTTTTAGATAAGAAGTTATACATAGTTTCGATTCAGTTGAAGACTTAAAAAAATGGACTGAAGCACATCTCATATAAATAGATGCTATGCCCTTCAATTTTGGTGGTTAAAACCACCCTATTTTTTAAAATCTAATGATTTTTCTTAGATATTCTTGAATACTTTATTATCTGCCATTACATCTACTAATGCAATAGAAGATTCTTCCATTTTACCAACGATACCGTCAATTTTGTTTACGATATAATTGTAGAATATCTGAAGAATAATCGCTGTTATCAAACCAAATACAGTCGTCAATAAGGCTACCTTGATACCCCCTGCTACAACAGATGGAGAAAGATCACCTACCGCTTGAATTCGATCGAATGCTTGAATCATACCGATTACCGTACCCATAAACCCAAGCATCGGTGCAATAGCGATGAAAAGAGAAATCCAAACAAGCCCTTTTTCTAATAAGCCCATTTGAACACCACCATAAGAAACGATTGCTTTTTCTACTGCTTCTGGACCGCCATCTGCATTCTTTAACCCCTCATACAATACACTTGCAGTTGGACCAGGTGTGGACTTACAAATCTCTTTGGCACCTTCCAAGTCTCCAGCAGCTAAGCTATCATTGATTCTAGTCATTAACTTGTCCGTGTTGGTAGTTGCAATATTCAAGGTAATGATTCGCTCAATACAGAACGCTAAACCAAGGATACCACAAATCAGTACCAAACTCATGAACTGCCAATCTCCTTCAATAAATTTTTGCTTCAATGTCTGAAATCCAGAAGCTTCCGCTTCTTGAGCAAACATTTGGATTGCACCATTAAAGGAAGCAACTCCGAATACGAGCAATAGAGCTAAAAATTTTCGCATAATTCAATAAATTTTGCTAATGTTTAAAGTTAATTTTAATTAAAAAATGTGTTTAAGACATGTAAAGCAAAAAGATGTGTTATGTTCGTAATCTTCGCTTCTCAATGGTCTTAACCTTACTAAAACAATTTTGAATAAAGGAATGTAGAATTTTGAATAAAATAAGTGTAGGCATTCAAAAAATTCATTCAAAATTCAAAACTATATTTTTCTTGCGGAGAGAGAGGGATTCGAACCCTCGGTACGCTTTTGACGCACACACGCTTTCCAAGCGTGCTCCTTAAGCCACTCGGACACCTCTCCTTTGTCCAAAAAACGGAGTCATTCTTTGGAGCAAATGTATCGTAATTAGTAGTAAGTGGTAAAATAAATCAAGCATGCGGTAACAAACCATTAATGCCCTAATTATCACTTACTTATCAATTCTTCTTTTTTTCTGCAATTGAACTTTTTCAACTACGCTCATTTACCACCAACCCTAAAAATGCAAAAATTGTAAATTCTTATAAGAAAACAAAAAATTAGATGGAATCTTTGAGAAAATTAAGAATTCTCATATTATAGATATGAGCCACTAAAGTAAAAAATTTGGTGAAATTCACCTAACCTCGCCAAATAAATGTGATTTTTTTTGTGCTTTCACAAAAATATTTTTGGCATTTTGACTCGTAATAGCAGCTACTTGCTCTAAGGCGACTCCTTTTATCGCACTTATTCTTTCTGCAATGTATTGAATATAAGCACTTTCGTTTCGCTTGCCTCTATATGGAACAGGTGCTAGGTAAGGTGCATCTGTTTCTAACACTAGATGCTTTAAATCCACTTTTTCTAAGGTTTTATCTAGTCCTGCTTTTTTAAAAGTGACCACTCCGCCAATACCCAAATAAAATCCTAAATCGATGATGGCTTCTGCCTCCTCTACGGAACCGCCAAAACAATGAAAGATTCCTCTTAATTTGGGATGACTCTCTTCTTTCAATATTTCAATGACTTCCCAAGTAGATTTTCGCGAATGAATCACAATAGGAACGTCTAATTCAATCGCCCAATGGATTTGTTGTCGAAAGGCTTCTTTTTGTTGTTCAAAAAAGGTGGTATCCCAATGTAAGTCAATACCAATTTCTCCTACTGCACAAAAGGGTCGCTTCTCCAGCCACTCTTTAACGATAGTTAGTTCCGCTTGAAAATTTTCTTTTACAGAACAAGGGTGCAAGCCCATCATCGCAAAACAAGCCTCCGGGAAATCTTCTTCTAATTGCAATAAGTCCTCTATGGTAGTGCTATCAATATTCGGTAGATAAAATTCTTTTATCCCCTTATCCATTGCTCGCTGCATGACCGCTGCTCGGTCTTGCTCAAATTGCTTTAAGTACAAATGTGCATGGGTATCGACTAAGTACATATTTATTAAGATGCGTTTTAGAACTAAAAGGTTGGATTGAACTTTAGGCTATTGCTACTGGAGATCGCTTTTGTTTAGAAGCTGTAAAGGTAAGGAAAATTGTGAACTGGCATTTTGGCTTTGTGGCAGTTTGGCGTTATGGCATTGTAGCGTTAGGCCATAGTGCCAAAACACCATAACGCCACAATGCCATCTTATCTATTTTACCGAAAAATAGTAACACAGTTCTTTACTGGATTTGGGTCATCGGCACTAGCTTTATAAATATAATAGTAAGTGCCATCAGGAAGTGGTTCGCCTTTGTAGGTGCCTTCCCAATCATTATTATAAGGGGACGCTTGGTATACGATAGCTCCAAATTGATTAAAAATGGTAATACCCCCCGTAGCATTTAAACTAGAAGCATCATTACATGGAAAGAGTAAGACCTCATTATCTTCATCCCCATTGGGGGAAAGATAGGTTGGAAAACTACAAACCTCATCTGATATGGCGGTACGAATCGTTATCAACCCCGTAGCGCATAAATCTGGACAAGCATCGTAGCAAATTTCATAAGTAAATTGGTCATTACCTACAAATTCCTCATTAGGATCATAAGAAAAAGTGCCATCTCCATTATTGACAAGGGTGCCATTTACGGGTTCAGGAAATGTGGTAATGGTATAACTTGCATCTAGTTCTATACTGTCGTTGGAGAGCACTTCAAAATTGGCTGCATTATCTGTTAGGGTATTAATCACATCATCTGAAATAATCAACTCTGACAGTACGATCACCCTTACCGTGGCAGGCGGAGAGGCGCATCCTTCAAAGGTTCTTACCAAGTTGTATTCCCCTGTTTGAGTGGATTGTGCTTGATCGAAATTAACACTTAGTTCTGTGGAGTTAAAATCATCGGGTCCCGTCCATTCGTAGGTGGCACCTGTGGCACCAGTAGTATTAAAAGAAAAGTTTTCTCCTTCACAAATAACAACTCGGTCTGACTCAATGGACGGTGTTCCTTCTAGCCCGAATACTTCTAACTCTGTAGTAGCAGTAGTTGAGCAACCCGTAACCGAAGAACTAGCCGTCACCTGATAGGTTCCTGTACTTGCAAGCGTTAAAGGAATGATAGGATGTTGTTCAAAAGACAAAAAGCCATTAGGACCAGACCATTCCCAAGTATCATAAAAGTTTTCCTCCTCTGAAAGTATTCTCATTTGCAAGTCTGTTTCCGCACAAGCTAAGTCGGTTGAGCGGGCAATTGAGATGGGAGGCGCTTCTTGAATAGTAATGGAAAAATTACAGATGGAAGTCTCTCCTCGTTCACTAGTTATAAGATATTCCATTTGGGTAGCACCTTTGGTAAATTCTGAAGCACTTCCAGCCACTAAAGATTTTGTAATGGCAGCCGCACAATTATCAATTACTTCTATTTCATTTAAGGCTAGTTCGTAAGTACCGCAGTCATTGGAAGACACACTTTGTATAAAACTTAATTCATCTATTTGCGCTTGACCATTTGCGGCAATGACTATATCGGTAGGACAGCGCACCACCATTGGTTCAATGTCTTCCACCGTTACCGAAAATGCCCAAACTGCTCTTTGATTGATCTGATCGGTAGCTACATACTCAACCACAGTAGTACCTACGGGGAAAAAACTTCCTGATTGAATATTAGCCACTAAATTGACTGGTGCACAACCAGTTACCGCAGCTGGCAATTCCCAATCGTACGTAGCACCACACTGACCTAGCAAGGAAGATAGTTGTATATTCTCAGGTCGGCGATCAAAAGTTATTGGGTCTGAACCTGTGACGATCACTTCAAAAGAACAGTTGCTTTTATTCCCTGCCGCATCTACTGCCTCGTAGATAACTTCCGTTTTACCAACAGGGAAATTATCTCCTGAATTAAAATTGCTACTCACCATCGTTTCCGTAGAAGAGCAACGTTCTAGGAAGGAAGGGGCATCCCATACAACTGAAAGATCACAGCCCGCATCGGTAGAAAAATTAACTTCAAAATTAGCTGGACAGTTGGAAATGACAGGCGCAATCGTATCTTGCACTATATGGACAAAACTAGCAGTGGTACTACTACCTGCTTCATCTGTGGCCGTATAAGTAATCACCCTACTGCCTATATCAAAACTAGTGCCCTGCGTATGAGAACTTTCTATTTGTACTTCGCCCGAACAGGCTTGAAATTGGGGTATTTCCCATTGCCCAATAGCTGAACAGGAAATATCTGTGGTGTACTGAAAAACAGTATCCATACCTTGCAATAGCACTGGTGGTCCACTGCCACCTTCTAAAGCTATTTCTCCATTAGTAAAAGTTGGTTCTAATGAAAGGTCTCCTTTTTCAATTCTAAAATTTTCTCCTACAAATTGTATAGTGGCAGTAGTGATCGTATTAGTGGTAACGATCCATTCTAACAATAATAAGGTATCTCCCACTTGCCAAGTTCTACTAGTGGAATCTTCCCACTCAAAAATCAAAATACCATCACTAGCTAGATTGGTGTTTAAAACCCCACCCGCTATCAATGATTCTTGCCCTTCTTGATAGGATAATAAAACAGCATCCCAACTAAGAGAGAATTGCAGCTTAGTTAAGCTATCAGCATTTTCTAAAGTAACTGGAAGTTGGAGTACATCACCGCAATTAGCGGAGGTGGAAGGTAGGTTAAGTGTTAATTGTGCGGACAAAGGCAGCATGCCCAAAACCACGAAAAGATTCAATAGGTGAAAAATCTTTCTCATGTTGTAGTGTTTCTATAATGTTCATGTGAAGGTTAGAATGTCAATTCACAAATATATAATTATACATAATACGAAACAATATAAACTATGTTTGCCTAAATGGTAGGCATTGGTCGAAATTAAAAAGATCTTGATAGAGTTTATGCAGGTAAAAGCTTAGTAATTGCTAACTTATATCCTATATAAGTAGTGTGATATTATTAATTATTAATTATTAATTATTTTCCAGACGCTACTGAACACGCCTAATTAGCTAATAATCAGTAATTAATAATCAATCAACTGAAAAGCAAAGTTGTTAACTTATTTTTGTCAGACTACTTAATAACTCTTAAATCCACTCATTATGTCAAGTGAATTAGGTGCCATTAAATCAATAGAAGGGAATCGAGGCTTACAGAATAGCTTACGGAATAAATATTCCAAAAGAATGGTTATCCGTCCCAACACTCCCTATTTTTTTAATCCTGAAAAGGAATCTGGAAGAATAAAGGCGGCAAATCAAGTAAGAAGAAATACTATCATTTGGTATTTATTGGTGTTACTCTTATCAATTATCCTTTTGCTCTTCTATTCTTTATACTTTGGAAATGTATGGTAATTCTATACTTGGAACGGGATAAAAAAGTGATTTTACAATACTGTTTAATTGTTTATTTGTTGAATTGTTTATCTAAGTATAGCTTGTAAACGAATAAACAGTTACACAAATAAACAATTAGTTCACTTTCATGATTTTACCCCG
>CALJIQ010000519.1 GCA_937973995.1 uncultured Saprospiraceae bacterium | reverse complement strand
CATTAAAAAATTAACAGATGTGTAGGAAGTTGAGAACCTTACGAAAGTGAACTCCCCCCAACCCCCCTCTTAGAAAGAGGGGGAGTCTCTCCGCGATAAAAGTAGTCCTTTGTCGACGAAGAAATTCCCCTCCATTTTAAGGGAGGGGTTAGGGGAGGGTTATTTTTCGATGTTGCAAAAGATTCTCGATTAGGTGGATACACTTTAGTTAATTTTTACATGCAGCGTATGCGGCGAAAGCCGACGAGCATAATAAATAATTATAAATGAAAATAAAATTCTGCGGAGCTGCACAAGAAGTGACGGGTAGTGCTCACCTACTCACCTTAAGCGATGGATACAAAATCTTGTTTGATTGTGGTTTGTATCAAGGGAATGATAAAGAAATGGAGTCTTTTAATGAGACTTGGTTATTTGATCCTAAAGAGATTGATTGTTTGATTCTCTCCCATGCGCATATAGACCATAGTGGAAGAATTCCTAAACTTGTCAAAGATGGTTTTAAAGGGGATATTCATTGTACCCACGCTACTCGTAGTTTGTGTGCTATTATGCTCTTAGATAGTGCTAAAATCCAAGTACGAGATGCAGAATACCATAATAAACGACTCAGAAAAAAGAAAAAGAGTAAGAAAAAATATAAAAAGCCATTATATACCACAGAGCATGTAAAGGAATCCATGAATTTATTTATTGGGTACCCTTACGATAGACGTATTAGGATTCGAGAGGGCGTAGAGTTATTATTTCGGGATGCAGGTCATATCTTAGGAAGTGCCAGTGTCACCCTAAAGATTACGGAAAAAGGAAAGACGAAACTCTTTGGGTTTACGGGTGATATAGGCAGACCAAACCGACCTATACTAAGAGATCCGATGCCGATGCCTTCTGTAGATTATCTCATCTGTGAATCTACCTATGGCGATAAAGATCATCAAGCAAAACCGGGGGAAGAAAAAAAATTCCTAGAGGTCATCAAAAGGACTTGCTTGGAGAAAAAAGGTAAATTAATCATTCCAGCATTTAGCATTGGTCGTACCCAAGAGATCGTGTATATGCTAGACCAATTGGAAAGTGCAGGAAAATTACCAAGAATTCCAGTTTATGTAGATAGTCCTCTTGCAGTCAATGCAACTACTGTTTTCGGGTCGCATCCTGAATGCTACGATAGCGATTTAAGTGAGTATATGTTGACGGATGATAATCCGTTTGGGTTTAATAATCTCACGTATATCAAAGAGGTAGCGCTTTCTAAACAATTGAATCATTCAAAAGAACCTTGTATTATCATCAGTTCTTCTGGAATGATGAATGCTGGACGAGTACGACATCATCTCGCTAATAATATTGACAATCCTAAAAACACCTTTTTAATCGTTGGCTACTGCGCTCCTCACACTCCTGGTGGTATGCTTCGGAATGGGATAGAATCCATCAAACTATATGGAGAGGTGAAAATGGTAAGAGCAGATATCGAAATAATGGAATCTTTTTCTGCCCATGCTGATAGAGGCGAAATTGCTGACTATATCGCCAATCAAAAAAAGGGACTTAAAAAACTATTTTTGGTGCACGGTGTAGAAGATCGCCAGAAGAAATTCCGCACTACCCTATTTGATAAAGGATTTAAAAAAGTGGAGATTCCTGAATTGGGACAGGAGTTTGTTTTGAAATAGGGTTCTATTGTCCCATTGTTCTATTGTCCCATTGTTCTATTGTCCCATTGTTCTATTGTTCTATTGTTCTATTGTTCTATTGTTCTATTGTTCTATTGTTCTATTGTCCCATTGTTCTATTGTTCTATTGTTCTATTGTTCCATTGTTCTATTGTCCCATTGTCAATGTGCTAATAGAACAATGAGTTTACTCTAAAAACACATTTTGATAACCTCATAGGCACATAGTTCACATAGTAGGATGTATAAAAAATTAAATCTTAATTTTCTATACTTCTAAAAGCTCTGCGTCTCCGTGTCTCTGCGTTCAACCATGAATAAAATTCCACTAGCACTACTCCCCCTTTCCAATGCACTTAATATCCTCTCAACAGATTTATTCGAAGAAGGCATTCGTCTATCTAGAGTAAGCCCTCGGAAAAGAATCATCTTACCTATCCATAAATCTGCAGAGGCTTCTATGCACCGCATGTTAAATTTTATCCAACCAGGGAGTTATATACGCCCGCATAATCATTCCCTTTCTAATAAGACAGAATCTGTAATTGTATTGCAAGGCGCTATTCGCT
The DNA here is from genome assembly GCA_937973995.1 of uncultured Saprospiraceae bacterium. Lineage (GTDB taxonomy): Bacteria > Bacteroidota > Bacteroidia > Chitinophagales > Saprospiraceae > JAFMDF01. The sequence continues at coordinate 3,732 of CALJIQ010000519.1, read as the reverse complement.
TTTTTACATTTGATGAAAACGGAAAAGTAGTAACGGATACTTTAATTGGAGGAGCTAGTAAGAATTTTGGGGTAGATATTGAGCCTACCGTTTACCATGCCTTTTTTGCTATAGAATCGGATACGATTATTTTTGAAACGAAGCCCGGTCCTTATGAGAAGGCTACAGATAAGTTATTTGCGGAGTGGGCACCTGAAGAGGGGACGGAAGCGGCATCCCTTTTTATGCAGAATTTATTAGCTTAATTCGGGCTAGTAATCAGAGTTACGAGAATAGTTGATATACCAATAAACTACCAAAATAAGCCAAAGCCGTCATAAATACAAACTGAATAATCGGCCATTTCCAACTATTCGTTTCTCGCTTCACAATCGCTAACGTACTCATACACATCATGGCGAACACATAAAAAATAAGGAGGGAAAGAGAGGTTGCAAAATCATAGGTAGGTTTTCCTGTGAGGGGATTTTTTTCTCTTGCCATCCGATCTCGAATGGAGCCTTCGTCTTCTGCACTTCCGATACTATAGATCGTTGCCATCGTGCCTACAAAAACTTCTCTTGCTGCAAAAGAAGTGATGAGTGCAATACCTATTTTCCAATCAAATCCTAATGGTCGAATAGCAGGTTCAATGAATTTTCCTAAGTGTCCAGCAAAAGAGGCTTCTATTTTTTTGGCAGCGATGAGGTCTGCGGTTGTACTTTCATCTAGGTTCGATTCTTGTGCTAATTCAATTGCTTGGTTTTCGGCAAGTTCCATTTTATTACTAGGTCCATAAGAAGCCAGTACCCAAAGAATAATGGAGACAATTAGAATGATTCTGCCCGCTTCAATAGTGAATGTTTTTACCTTTTCCCAAACAGTCAATAGTACATTTCTAAAAACAGGCATTCGGTATGCTGGTAATTCCAACATCAAGAAACTACGCTCTTCTGATTTGAGTAATCTTTTTAAAATATAAGCTGATACTAAGGCAGCTATAATTCCCAATAAATACAAGCCCATAAAGGCTAGTCCTTGTGCATTAAAAATACCCCAAGTTATAGAGGCAGGCACCACAAAACCAATCAAAACGGTATAAACGGGAATACGGGCAGAACAACTAATAAATGGTGTCACCATAATACTAATCAACCGTTCCTTCCAATTACTGATCGTACGAGTGGACATTACGGCAGGTATTGCACAAGCGGCCCCCGACACTAGTGCCACGATGCTTCTCCCATTCAACCCAAACTTTTGCATCACATTATCAAACATAAAAACCGCCCTCGCCATATACCCCACCTCTTCTAATAAGGCAATTAATAGAAATAGAATCGCAATTTGAGGGATGAATATCAAGATACCTCCTAAACCTGCAATGATGCCATCGGTTAATAAATCGGTGTACCAAGCAGCAGGCAAAACAGATTTCACCCATTCATTTAAATTCCGAAATCCTGCATCTATTAAATCCATTGGAAAGCTAGACCAAGCGTAGATCGCTTGAAAAACCAACACCATTAATCCAAAGAAAATAAGCGGTCCATAAAAACGATGGGTTACAATATCATCTATCTTTTCGGTAAGACTTCTTTTGCTTCCAGTTGTTCGTTGTACTGATTTTTTAAGAATAGGTGTGAATGTATCATACCGCTGCATCACTTCTCGCACTTGCTTATTTAAGCGATTAAATTCATTTTCTTGAACCGCATTTTGAATCTTATCTCGCTGTTGTTGATTGAGAAAAGGCAAGCGTCCTGCATTTTGAGCCACCAATAAAGCCTGATATGGATTTTTTAAGTTTAAATATTTTTGGATAGCCGTAGCAACTGATTTTTCTTTCTCTGAAAATTGGTAAAATAAACGGGAAGTAGCTGTTGGTTGCTGTAATAGGGAAAGTAGCGCCTGCTTTAACTGAGGGAAATTTTCCCCATCCCTCGCACTAATAGAGACCACTGGAACATCTAACGATTTCTTCAACGCCGCTGTATCATATACTATATTTTCTTTCCGAGCTTCATCCGCCATATTCAAGGCCAGTAAACTAGGAAAGCCTAAGTCTTTAATTTGGGTAAATAGTAAAAGGTGTTTTTCTAGATGGGTACTATCTGCGACATAAAGGACGACATCTGGATATAGAGCGTCTTGTGGGTTGGCAAGAATATTAAGAACAACTCGCTCATCTTGAGAGGTAGGATATAAACTATAGGTACCTGGAAAATCAACTAATTGAATGGCTGTCCCATCCGACAAAGAAAGCGTACCTACTTTTTTGTCAACCGTAACGCCTGGGAAATTCCCTACTTTTTGACGCAAACCCGTCAACTGATTAAAAACAGTTGACTTCCCGCAATTAGGATTCCCGATTAAAGCTACTGTTACCGTCTTTTTATGGGAGGGCGGGCTGGCTATTTTAGCACGATGCATTCCGCTTCTGTATTTCTGATAGCAAACTGTTGATGATCAGTTTTTAAATAAATAGCTCCACCCATAGGGGCTTTCCGAATCACCTTTACTTCGCTTCCTGGTAGGATACCCATCGTCATCAATTGACACCCTGCTTGTTCATCGGCAAATTCGGTAATAATGCCCTTCTTTCCTACCTCTAATTGATCGAGCGTATGAGCCATCTTATTTTAATTTAATCTAAATAAAGCGTAAAGTTAAGATTAATAACGAATTATTAAAGGATATTGTTTTAAAAATTGGCGTTATGAGAAATTGGTGTTTTGGCGTTGTGGCTTTATGGTGTTTTGGCTGTATGATGTTGCGATGCTAAGACTATTGTCTCCACGACCCTATCTTGCTATTATCTCAGAGAACCCACTTATCCAAAAAGACGTTATATTAGTAGAATTTTATTGGCTAATGGCAGAGGTATTACGAATTTGGTAGCAAATTAGAAAACAGCCAATAAATAAGACCTATGGTTTCAATACTTCTTACAATATTATTTCTAATGGCATTGGGCACCTTTTTTATTTATGGCTTTTTTCAATTTTTCACTAATTTCAATCCAAGTAACCGAAGGATCGTTAAAGACGTAGCGAAATTAAAAGAAGAAATTAGTGAATGGACTTCCAACCTAGTACCTTGGAATAAGGAAGAAATGGAGCTATTGTCTTTTTCACAGATTGAAAAAAAAGTAAAAAGAGGACTCTCTAAATCCGCCAAAGGGATGTTCACTTCTATTTACCACGAACCCTTGATCGCTTATAATTATAAACAATATATTTCCACAGGTGCCACCAATGCTTTATTGATTGCCCACACGACCAATCACGAATTTGCTTACCGCATTAAAAAGAAAGAAGTCTTTGTTAATATTGATAGTCAATTTGCTGGCGTACTAAAAGAGAATGGCTGTTTCTATGGTGGACCTAAAGATCGAATGATCGCCCGTATTAATAAGGAAGCGGAAACTACTAAACGTTATCCCATTCTAGTTGGGGAAAAAGAAGTGGCCAGTCTGGTGAATCGAGAAATGGCTAGTGTTCCGAATCCTAGAGCTTTCAAATTTGTTAGCTCCATGGCATCCGAAGAGGAAAAGATTTTTTTGTCCATTGCTATATTGGAAATGGTAACGGACTCTTTTTGATTGGGTTCTTTATTAATTTTTAATATCAGAAGCTATCACATAGTCCTATGGTGGCAAAGCCACAACCAGCCACCTGTTATTTTAAACACTTAAACTGGCAAAGCCAGTACCATAAGTTTTATGCCTCGCTTGCTTCGCAAACTCGGCAG
>CALJIQ010000518.1 GCA_937973995.1 uncultured Saprospiraceae bacterium | reverse complement strand
TTAATTATGTATGGGTGGTGGCTGGTAGCTATGAATTGAAGGCGATTATTTTCGTAGATCAAATCTTCTGTTAGTACATCTATACAGTTTACTCCTAAGCTGTTTTCGAATTCGTCGATAAGGACTACTGTTCCTTCACTTAGTAAGAAAAGCTCGCAAATATGAAGAAAAGTTCTTAACATACCAGAAGACATTTGTGTAGCTGGTATCCATTTATTAACTTCCTTTTCCTTAAACTGGAATAAAGGCCATTGCAAAATTCCAGACGTTTCATTTACAGGTTTGAGTCTGACATCTTCTATCTGAGGAAATATGTTTTTGTATTGTTCTTTTATTTCGATATTAAATAAATCATATTGATTTAAATATATACAGGCTAATTTTTCGATAGTACTTAGCTCACTTTCTCTAATTTGCTCAAGATGGCTGTAATGCTCAATAATTCGCTTATATTGCTCATAATCTACAAGGCTATAAGAAGCAAATTTATCGTTTATTGTATGATCTCTGAAATTTATTCGCTTGAAACCTTCATAAGCAAATTGAATTTCCTCTACAGCTCTGAATATATGTAGGATACTTTCTTCGGGTGCAAGTTTTGGCATTCTTACATTATCAAACTCTACTTTATCCTGATTTCTGGCTGTTATGAGTTTTCCATCTACGAAAATTTTTTCGTTGAAGACTCTCAAGTCATTTCCATCCGTATCTTTTTCTATTTTTAAGTCTTTTCCTTGTCGAAAAACATTCTGATATTGACCTTCCCAACGATAATTTTTACCCTCATTTGAAAAAGATATTTTCCATTCTACATTGTTAATTTCCTTTCCATCAGCTATTTCTGCTAAATTTAAAATAGCATTCAATATTTGAGTCTTACCAACACCAGAAGCCCCAACCAACAAAGTCAAGTCAAAAAAATCAATCTCAGAAACTTCCCATTTCTGAGCATTATCTCGATACCATAATGAATTAATTCTCATAAGTACAGTATTTGTATCTCTAAAATACACAAATTCCACAAGCAAAACACAAGCAAAACAAATTTATCTCTATATTTGTGGTACTAACGAAACAAAAATATTACCACAAGTATAATTCCCTCCCTAAAACAGCGTTTAAAAACAATGATTACCAAAGACCACATCATTAAAACTTCGACTAAGTTATTCCTAAAAAATGGGGTGAAATCTGTAACGATTGATCGCATTGTAAAGGAATTACATACCTCGAAGCGAACGGTCTATAATCATTTTAAAGATAAAACGGAGTTATTAACCGCTTGTCTAGCTACTTATCATGCGGCTATTAAACAGGAAAATGAGGAGATTGTAAGGGAGGCAGATAATACCATAGCCGCGATGGGGCATCTACTACATCACATCATTAGACGAGCGAATGTAGTCAACCCCAATTTCTTTAATGATATTCTACATTATTATCCAGGGCTATTGCAACAGTCCTATCACAATACAGGAAATTTTGCGCATAAAATTTTAGAACACTTAGCAGAATGGGGCATTAGAGATGGCATTTTTGTAGAAGATTTGGATGTGGAGGTAACGAGTAAAACCGTATTAACCATGCTGAATATGCTAAAGAATAATGACCAATTTCCAATAGATAAATATAGCAAAGAACGCCTTACCTTCGGCATTTTAGTGCCCTATATGAAAGGGGTATGTACAGAAAAAGGATTGGAGATATTGGCGATGGAGGAGGAGTTGTTTCGGGTGGCTATTTAATAATTTTGAATTTTGAATGATTGAATTTTGAATGCAATACACCCATTCAAAATTCAAAATTTATCATTCAAAATTAAATCACATAAATGAATCTAAATAATTCTCTAAGAAAAACACCAGTAGCCGTAGTAGGGATGTCCGCTATTTTTGCTGATGCAAAAAACCTAGAAGAATTCTGGACCAATATCATCAGTGCGAGAGATAGCATCCGAGAAGTGCCAGAGAGTAGATGGAAGATAGAGGATTATTACGATCCAGATATGACGGCACCTGATAAGACCTATTGCAAGGTGGGTGGCTTTATACCAGATATAGATTTCAATCCGATGGAGTTTGGCTTGCCGCCTAATATTTTGGAAGTAACAGATGCTTCTCAATTATTGGGATTAGTAGCCGCTAGAGATGCTTTGGAACATGCAGGATATGGAAAAACTTCTCCTAAGTTAACCAAAGAGTTAAAAGAAAAAACAGGCGTTGTATTGGGCGTAGGAGGTGGACAAAAATTGGTGTGGCCCTTAATGGGACGCTTGCAATATCCGATTTGGAAAAAAGCTTTGCGGGCTAGTGGAATTGCAGAAGAAGATATTCCACCCATCGTGGAGAAAATGAGCAAAGCCTATATCGGTTGGAATGAAAACTCTTTCCCTGGATTATTGGGAAATGTGATTGCAGGAAGGATTACCAATCGCTTTGATTTAGGTGGTATTAATAGTGTAGTAGATGCAGCCTGTGCCGCTTCATTGAGCGCGGTGAAAATGGCATTGAGCGAATTGGTAGAAGGGCGCTGTGATATGATGTTGACAGGAGGCGTGGATACGGATAACTCCCCGTTTATGTATATGTCTTTTAGCAAGACTCCTGCTTTTTCAAAATCAGGAAATATCCGACCCTTCGATGAAAAGGCAGATGGAATGTTGATTGGCGAAGGCATCGGAATGATTGTTTTAAAAAGATTAGATGATGCGAAGCGAGATGGAGACGATATTTATGCAGTGATAAAAGGAATTGGGGCTTCTAGTGATGGGCGTTTCAAATCCGTCTATGCGCCTCGTTCTTCTGGGCAAGCATTGGCCGTAAGTCGGGCATATGAAGAAGCGGGATATGAGCCATCAAGTGTGGGCTTATTAGAAGCACATGGAACAGGTACTGGCGCAGGCGATCCGACGGAGTTTGCCTCCATGCAAATGGTATTTGGAAAGGACAATCCTAAGAAACAACATATTGCTTTGGGTAGTGTCAAGTCACAAGTTGGACATACCAAAGCGGCGGCTGGTGCAGCAGGGATGATAAAGGCAATCCTCGCATTGCACCATAAGGTTCTTCCTCCTACGATCAATGTAGAAAAGCCCAACCCTAAATTTGATATTGAAAATTCGGCAATTTATATAAATACTAAAACTCGTCCGTGGCTAAGTGGTGCTACACCCAGGCGAGCCAGTGTAAGTGCTTTTGGTTTTGGAGGGATCAATGTGCATGTGGCGATGGAGGAATATTCAAAAACACATAATACCCCCTATCGCTACCATCAACCTTTTAAATCTATTGTATTAAATGCGAATGCTCCAGCAGCATTATTGAGCGTTTGCCAGCAGGCTTTACAAGCTATTGAAACGGAAGGGGAAGCAGCATTTTTAAATTTAGCTAAGCAAACTAAACAACCCATCGCTCAACAACAAGCAAGGGTAGGCTTTGTGGCTAAAAGCGTTGCGGAGTGTCAAGAATTGCTTCAGATTACCGTTCAAAATTTACAACAAAATCAAAACGATTGGGAACATCCAAAAGGTATTTATTATAAAGCCAACGGAATCGCTCCTACTACAAAAGTGGTCGCCTTATTCTCAGGGCAAGGTTCACAGTATATAGGCATGGGAAAAGAATTAACCAATACTTTTCCTATTATTCGACAAACTTTTGACCAAACAGATACGCTATTTGAGCAAGCAGGTCAGTCTTGTTTGTCCGAAACGATTTATCCGATTCCCGTTTTTAGCAAGGCAGAAGAAAAAGCCCAGCAAGTTGAATTGACCAAAACACAAAATGCACAACCTGCAATTGGGACGTTCAGCATGGGACTATATAAAACCTTGCAACAAGCAGGGTTCCAACCCGCCTTTACGGCAGGACATAGCTTTGGGGAGTTGACGGCTTTGTGGGCAGCAGGCGTATATGATGATGCTACCTTTTTAGCATTAGCGAAGGCAAGAGGTGAAGCTATGGCGGCACAAAATCCAAATGCGGAAACGGGTACGATGTTAGCCGTGAAAGCACCCTTGGCGCAGGTGGAACAAGCGGTACAAACGCTACAAGGCGTAACAATTGCCAATGTCAATTCTACGAAGCAAGTCATTTTGGGAGGCAGCAACGCAGCGATTGATGCAGCAGCTAAACAATTGCAACAGCAAGGATTGTCGGTAGTGCCTTTATCTGTATCGGCAGCTTTCCATACGGAGTTTGTGCAACATGCCCAGCAACCCTTTGCGGCTTTTGTAGCAAAGCAACATTTCCAAGCACCAAAAATTCCAGTTTATTCTAATACCACTAGCAACGCTTATCCTACTAATCCATCCGATATTCAAACCATTTTACAGGGGCATATTTTAAAACCTGTTTTATTTAAAAATCAGATAGATAATATCTACCAAGCAGGTGGACGCATCTTTGTGGAGTTTGGTCCTAGAGGGGTATTGACCAATTTGGTAAAAGATATTTTAAAAGATAAAACGGATGCTAAGGCGATTGCTTTAAATGCGAATGCTAGGAAAGATAGTGATTTGCAATTCCGTCAAGCGGTTGTTCAGTTACAAGTATTGGGTCTTCCAATTGGGCAAGTAGATACCTATAAAAAAGACTTGCCGAAAGCTCCTGCCACTACTAAATTAAATGTCAAATTAGGAGCACATAATTACGTGAGTCCTCCTACGCAGAAAGCCTATCAAACAGCTTTGACAAATGGTTTTACCGTCAGTAGTGGTGGCACGACCATTGTTGAAAAACCAGTCATCCAAGAAAAAATAGTGGAAGTAGAAAAGATCGTTGAGGTAGAAAAAATTGTTGAAAAAATAGTAGAAGTTCCAAGTAAGGCGGATGATCCATCTGTCTCCATATCCAACCATAACGAAGAAATAATGGACAAAGATTTATTAGCCTTATTAGGCAACACCATAGAGCATTTTAAAACACAACAAACCAAATCGCTAGAATTATTCGAGCGATTTATGACCGAACAAAATCGGCAGTCTGAAATGCTCATTCAAGTATTAGCAAATACAGTTAATACAAACTCCTCGAAACAAATTAGTCCATCCGTTCCGCCTACGATTGCTCCCGCTGCAAAAGCAGTAGCTAGTAATGGGGTGAATAGGAACGGTTCTATCCAAAAACAATCGCAGGCGGTAGCAGTTGCTTCCCTACATACTGCTACTTCCCCTGCTGTTGAGCAAATTCCAACTGCAACGGCTGCACCAGTTACCAATCACCAATCACCAGCCACGAATAACGGATTAGACAAAACCGCCTTAGAAAAAATACTACTAACGGTCATCTCAGAAAAGACAGGCTATCCCACAGAAATGCTAGAACTAGGCATGGATATGGAAGCTGACTTAGGTATTGATTCGATCAAGCGAGTAGAGATATTTGGATCGATGACGGAATCTTATCCAGAAGTTTCAGGCATTAATCCAAACGAATTAACAGAGCTAAGAACCCTAGGACAAATCGTTGATTATATCGCTGGACAAGGAGGAGGAGAAGCTTCAACCTCAACCTCAAC
>CALJIQ010000517.1 GCA_937973995.1 uncultured Saprospiraceae bacterium | reverse complement strand
GTAGTGTGACATTATTAATTATTGATTATTAATTATTTTCCAGACGCTACTGAACACGCCTAATTAGCTAATAATCAGTAATTAATAATCAATCAACTGAAAAGCAAAGTTGTTAACTTATTTTTGTCAGACTACTTAAATTCCATTAAGTAACGCCGAAATAATAAAACAGTCATTTCACGTTTACGTAAACCTCAAACAGACTTTACTGCTAATTTTTGAGCAATCTTTTCTAATTTTTTTATCTTGGCGAGCATAAATAAGAGGTGTCAGGTAACAGGAGTCAGAGGTCAGGCAGGTCATCCATAAAATGGATGATAATCTGACCCCTGACTCCTGACCCCTGACTCCTAATAAAAAGCCTAAATATATGAAAATAGCCGTATTCCCTGGCTCATTTGACCCAATTACCATTGGCCATGTAGAATTGGTAAGGCGTGCAATTCCTCTTTTTGACAAGATTATTATTGCGGTAGGGGTCAATTCCCAGAAGAAATACTTATACACTTTGGAGGAGCGCATCCATCAAATAGCCGATGTTTTTGTTCAGGAACCTAAAATAGAGGTGGATAAACACGAAGGGCTGACTGCATTATATTGTATCAATAAAAATGCACAGTATCTTTTAAGAGGTCTTCGAAATGCTTCAGATTTTGACTATGAAAAGCAGTTATCTCAAATGAACCATATTATAGGCGACGGAGTGGAAACGGTCTTTCTGATTAGTCACCCTCAGTATTCTCATATCAGTTCTACCTTGGTGAGAGAGGTGATAAAGGGTGGGGGAGATGCCTCTCCGTTCTTGCCTTAGGGGAGGATTGCTTAAGTCCGTCCACCGTCAATTGCAACGACCGGCTACCGTCCACCAAGTAACTCCATCATATCATAAAACAAAGTAGCCCCTGCTTCTTCCAATTCTTTAGGGTTTTGAGCATGGGTAGCATAAGCGAGTACCTGACATCCTGCTGCTACTCCTGCCTGTACGCCCATTAAACTATCTTCTACGACCAAACAATCTTTTGGAGAAAAGCCCATTGTTGTTGCAGCATGTAAGTAAATGGCAGGATCTGGTTTCCATTTTTGTAAATCGTAGCAACTATAGATTCGACCCTCGAATTGGGACAATAGCCCTATAATATTTAAATTATGTCTAATCTTCTTCACTGGCCCACTAGAGGCTACACCGTATGGAATCGTTAGTTGTTGAAGGAGTTTGGGAATACCTTCTATTGCTTTGAGTTCTTTGGTAAATCGCTGAAAAGAAGTTGTTCGATAGCTTTGCTCAAAAGTAGGAGGAAGGGGCTGATCGGTATGATTTTGAATAATTTTAATCACACTAGACATAGCGTTTCCCTGAAAGTGTCGCACCCCATAGTCGTAATCTATATCAATCCCTAATTCATTCGCCATATTTACTAAGGTGCTGATCGCTATTGGTTCACTGTCTACTAGTACGCCGTCGCAGTCGAAAATAATGCATTTTGGTGATTTCATTTGGCAAAAGTAAAATAATAATTTCTTTGCTTTGCTTGCTGACGCAAGTTCAGTAAATAAATAACTTACCCAAATTTTGTCTCCCGCAAAGTATCGCCGAGGATACGCTAAGGTACGCAAAGGTAGACCTTTTACTAACTTAGCGTACTTTGCGAAACCTTAGCGATCCTTTGCGAGAAATACCTATGTGGGTAGGTTATTTATTGCCGAAGCCCTAACCTTAAATAACTTTCAAATAACCCTCAATAACTTTTAATTTTTTTGGCAACAGCCCGCAAAGCCAATAAATACCCTTGCGTTCCTAACCCACAAATCACCCCCACGGCTACTCCTGAAATATAAGAATGATGCCGAAACGGTTCTCTGCTGTGAATATTGGAGATATGTACTTCATAAACGGGCAATTCCGATGCTGCTAATGCATCTCGAATGGCGATAGAAGTATGGGAGTAGCCACCAGGATTAATAATGATGGCATCTCTTTTTTTTCTGGCAGCATGGATCTGATTAATGAGTCCTCCTTCACTATTGTCTTGTGCGCAAAACACCTTGATACCCAGTGTCTTACCTAATTCTTTACAGCTTTTTTCAACATCTGCTAAGGTTTCCGTTCCATATACTTCAGGTTCTCTTTGACCCAATAAATTTAAATTGGGTCCATTAAGAACTAAAACAGACTTATTCTTTGCCATGGAGTAATTTTTTCCAAAGGTAATAGTTATTGAATTTCCACTAAGAAAATGCTACTTTTGCAGCCGCAAAACAAAGAAATATATGCTTCTGAATATGAATCGAATATAAACGATTGATTTTCAGGAAGTTCATATTGAACTTGTTTTATTCTTTGACGTACAATTCACGTGATATTGATTTGGTAATAGGCTTTCAGTTATAAATCAGGGAAGTCTAATCACCATTTACCAATCACAATTTATTAAATCACTAAAACAAACTTCAAGCTAATGCGAAATTATGAAGTTACTTTCATCGTAGATCCAACGCTGTCGAACGATGAAATTAAGTCGGCAGCGAAAAAGTACGTCGATATGATCAAGAAAGACGGAAAGATCATTCATATCGACGAAATGGGCTCTCGCCAGTTAGCCTATCCCATAAAAAGGAGAAATACAGGCATCTACTACAGTGTAGAATTTGAAGTAGATAATGGCGTTATTATCGACCCAATGGAATTAGCCATGCGTCGTGATGAAGCCTTGCTTCGATTCTTAACGGTCAAGTTAGACAAGTACGGTGTTAAGTACAATGAAGACAAAAGAGCCGGCAAGATCGGTAAAGTTGTTAAAAAGAAAAAGAAAGTAGAAGAAGACAACTCCCACCAAAGAAGAAAGAAGAAGAAAAAGAAAAAACCTGCACAGCCACCGCAGCAACAAGGTCAGAAACAACAAGCTGCTCCTGCTAAAGCGGCATCTCCTAAGGAGGCTCCTGCCAAGAAGGAGGAAGCCCCTAAGAAGGATGCCCCAGCCAACGATGCAGGAACTCCTCCAACTTCCTAACAGTAATGTGTTTCAAGGAAGTTGAATCCATTTTCTTAACTAAAATTAATTTATAAATGGCTACTAGAGAAGTTATAAAATTTTTAAGCAACCCAAATATTGGTGGACAAAGAGCCAAGTATTGTAGATTCCGAAAATTTGGTATCAAACATATAGATTATAAAGATCCTGATTTCTTAGAACAATTTGTAAATGACCAAGGTAAATTATTACCTAGACGTATTACTGGTAACTCGCTGAAATACCAACGAAGAGTTGCTACAGCGGTGAAACGAGCTAGACATTTAGCTTTACTACCGTACGTAACTGATTTATTGAAATAAGAAATCCTCATTAAAAATCTAGAATGGACATTTTCCATTCTTCAATCCATAGGATATAATGGAAATTATATTATTAAAAGATGTCGAAAAGGTGGGCGATAAGTTAGACGTAGTCAATGTAAAGCCAGGCTATGCTCGTAACTTTTTGATTCCACAAGGTTTAGCCATGATTGCTAACAAAGGCAATCGAGCTAAAATAGACGAAATCAAATCTAAAGAAGCAGAAGCAGAAGTGGCAAGACTGGATGAAGCTAAAGGGCTTGCGGCTAAGATAGAGGCAGTTACGCTTAAGATTGGTGCGAAAGCTGGAGAGAGTGGTAAAATATTTGGTAGCGTTACCAATATTCAGATTGCTCAAGCTATCCAAGAGCAGGTAGGTATAGAAGTAGATAGAAGAACGATAACCATTCCAGATGAAGTGAAGCTGTTAGGAAGTTATGTTGCTAAAGTTGCACTACATAAAGAGTTAACAACAGATGTTAAATTTGAGGTGGTAGCAGACTAATTGCTCGCTCGATTTTATCCCTTAATTAAGGGCATACTTAAAACGCAGAGAAACAGATAGGCCTTGTTTAATTTTAAACTTTGCCGTACTGTGGCTCTGCGTTTTTTTTTGTACTAATCCATTTGCTACTGACCACTTATCAAATCGCTGCCTTTCGGCGGCAGAACTAAAGGGTTTGGGGGCAGAAATCTTCCAAGTTGCCAAAGCAACTTGGAAGATTTCTGCCCCCAAAAAGACCCTATTCCGTCACGTAGCATGAAGAAGCGTAAGCTTCAGAACCCGAAGGGATGGGATGCCAAGTGACGGGTTTTACAAGAAAAAGTGTAGAGTAAAAAAGTGCTCCATTCCTTACCTGTCAAACAACAACCGCTTTCCAAGTTGATTTTCATTAAACTGTTCTTCATGATATGCTAAGTGACCGCTAACAATGGTACTTAAAATCTTTCCTCTAAAAAATGAATTTTCAAACGGAGACCAGTTACATTTATAATGAATATTCTTTTTGCTGACTTTCCACTTTTTGTTAGGATCAACTACTACTAAATCAGCCCAATATCCTTCCCGAATAAATCCTCGTTCTTGTACTTGAAAACAAATAGCAGGAGCGTGGCACATCTTTTCTACTATTCGTTCTAAGGTGATTTTTCCTTGATGGTAAAACTTGAGCATTACTGGTAAAGAATGCTGTACCAACGGCACACCAGAGGGTGCTTTGAAATAAGTATTTTGTTTTTCCTCCCAGGTATGTGGGGCGTGATCGGTAGCAATTATATCTAAGCGATTATCTAATAGAGCTTTGAAAATTGCCCGCTTGTGCTGGGAAGCTTTTACGGCAGGATTACATTTGATTTGGGTGCCTTTGGTGGCATATTGTCGGCTATCGAAATGTAAGTGATGTACGCATACTTCTGCTGTTATTCTTTTATCTTTTAACGGAATATCATTTCTAAATAAATCCAATTCCTCTTTCGTAGAAATGTGTAGAATATGCAGCCGAGTATTATGTTTTTTTGCTAGCTCAATAGCTAGGGAAGAGGACTTATAACAGCCTTCTACATTTCTTATGATAGGGTGGCATTCTATTGGTACCTCTTCTCCATATTTAACTTTGAACGCCTCCATATTGGCTCGAATGGTTGCTTCATCTTCACAATGGGTAGCAATCAGCAAAGGCACTTTGGAGAATAGGTTTTCTAAAGTGGTTCGATCATCTACCAACATATTACCCGTACTGGACCCCATAAATATTTTTACTCCACAGACCTTCTTACCATTTGTTTTTAATACCTCTTCTATATTATCATTAGAAGCCCCCATGAAGAAGGAGTAGTTCGCCAAGGACTTCTGTTTGGCTATTTGGTATTTATCTTCTAATAAGGATTGTGTTAGGGTGTTGGGCTTGGTATTGGGCATTTCCATAAAAGAGGTCACGCCTCCTGCTACTGCTGCTCTTGGTTCCGTGTATAAGTCAGATTTATGGGTTAGCCCAGGCTCTCTGAAATGGACTTGATCGTCTATGATACCGGGTAGGCATAAATTCCCATTTCCAGCTAACTCTATGGTAGCGGATTGATTTATTTGAGCGGCTACTTTCTCAATTCTACCGTTTTTTACTAGAATATCCCCTTCCGTGATCTTTCCTTCATTAACAATTTGGACTTCTTTAATTAAGATAGTGGATGACATGTGTTGCTTTGATTTTAATAATTAGACTGGTTCCTCTTTTATTTTAAAAATACGTTCAAAAAAGAAAGCTAGTAACTCGACACTTAATACAAAATTCTATTACTTTTGCTGCTGGTGGAGCTTAGCGACTAGCTCCCTCTGAATTCCCCCAGGCAGGAAACTGAGCAAGGGTAGGAGGTTGAAGCAGTGCGTTGGGTTCTGCCTTTTTTCATTAAACGATAATGCCTAGATGACCAATCATCTAGGCATTATCGTTTAATGAAATTCCAAGCACCAAATTCCAAATATCGTAAACGCTCAATGATGAATTTTGAATGATGGAATTTTGAATAAAACGAGCCGAAATAGGACGAAAACACTAAGATGTAAGACGACTAACCATTCAAAATTCAAAATTTTTCATTCAAAATTGAATACTTACCAAATATCGACATTTGGAATGTAGATATACCCTTAACCAGCTGGATCTGCCTTTAGTGTGAATTTCCTAGTTACTGGATTGATATCGCTTTGTACTACTTTCCCATCTTTATACAAGGTAAGGGTGATCGAATTTTCACCCATTGGCAAGCCTTCGATATAATAGGGCTGCCACTTAGTAATATCATGATTCTCTCCATTAATATTTGCTTTAACACTATAGCCTTGTGTTAAATTCGCATTGACTAAAAAGAAATCCAACATTACTTTATCCGTGTTTTCTTTCCCTACATAAGTTCCCTTTGGACGACTGTAAAATAAGGACGGTTCTGTGATGGAAGTAGAATTAGTAATATTTCCGTTGTTGACCGTTACATTTAACGCCATGCTAGCTCCTGGCGATTTGATGCTTTCATGATAAGAACGAGACAGAAAAGCCAGTACTTTATGATTCCCATTGGCGATCTCATAATCGAATTCAGGGACATATTTAGCTGCATAAGGAGCGGTTCCTACGATAAGGTGAATATGTTGCCCCTTGTCAGAATTGGCACACATTTTTGTCTTGGCATCAGTCGTTTGCGCTCCTAAATCATAATTGCCACTAATGGCAAATTCAAATCTCCCGTCCTTATAAGTCATGCCATCTATTCGTGCATCAGGAAAAGAAGGGGAAGCACTAAAGGGCGTAAGGGTATATTTATTAGTAGTGGTTTTACTAGTGGCTTGGTTGGTGGCTGTGTCTTTTTTATCACTTTGACAAGCCCACAAACTAAAAATCAATACTATTGGTAGAATAAGTGTGTACCTCATGTTAATTGTTTTTTAACTATCCTTAAAATTGGTTACTTTAAACCCAAAATATGGTCTATTTGTTAATGGAGTAAAGATAAACTTTATTCTTAATTTTTAAGAAGAATCGTTAATGAGTAGGTATTGTCGTTTTATGGTGTTTTGGTCGTATTGTTGAGAGAGATTTAGCAAGAATCGGAATAAAATTTTCGAAAATGTAAGCTCCACCACACTACCGTCCTACCAGAATACATAAGACCTAGTCAGTTACGAAGAATCAATAATCAGGAAAATAGACTTCATCCAATGAGTCAACCTTCACATATCACCCTTCAAGTAGATGGAATGGATTGTGCCAATTGCGCAGCTGGTATCACTCGCCATCTCACCAATAAGGGAATAAAGGATGTTTTTGTAGATTTTGTCTCTGGAGAAGTGCAATTCTCTATGAAAGATGCGGGACTTTCTGTGCAAGAAATAGAAACAAGCATTACCGATTTGGGCTATAGAGTGGTGACAGAAGATTCTGAACCCCCTTGGTGGACCTTGAAACGAAAACTAATCGTAGCTGCTCTTTTTACTGCGCCCTTATTTTTCCAGCACCTATTGATGGTTTTTGGGATTCCTTACCCTGCGCTTTTGGATGCCCATTGGGTACAATTATTATTGTGTTTGCCCGTGTATGCGATCGGGGTTTTCCATTTTGGGAAAAGTGCATGGTCCGCTGTTCGTCATGGTACGACGAATATGGATGTACTAATTTTTATGGGCAGTACGGCGGCATTTATTTATAGCTTGGTTGGGACGTATTTAGGAGAACCCAATTATATATTTTACGAAACCGCTGCCACCATTATTACCCTAGTTTTAGTTGGAAATTGGTTGGAGCATAAATCGGTTAAGCAAACCACCTCTGCCATTGATGAATTGAGCCAACTACAAGTCGAGTATGCCAATAAATTATTACACTCAGGTACGGTTACTAAATTACCTATTACGGACATCCGAATAGGCGATATTTTGCAAGTGAATGAAGGAGATACGGTGCCGTTAGATGGGAATATCCTAGAGGGTTTTGCCTCTATTGATGAATCTATGCTAACAGGCGAAAGCATTCCCATAGAAAAACAAAAAGGCAATGCTGTGATCGGTGCATCCATTGTAAAGGATGGGAATTTTAAAATGCAAGTAACCGCCACAGGTAATGAAACTTTGTTAAGCAAAATCATAGATACGGTAAAAACAGCGCAACAAGACAAACCATCCATCCAGAAATTAGCGGATCAGATTAGTGCTTGGTTTGTTCCCTTGGTATTGGGTATTTCGATTATGACTTTAGTATTGTCCTACTTTGTATTTCAAATACCCTTTGGTATTGCTTTAATGAATAGTATTGCGGTGTTAGTGATTTCCTGTCCTTGTGCCATGGGCTTAGCTACACCGACAGCCGTGACGGTCGGCATTGGTAGAATGGCAAAAGAAGGCATATTAGTAAAGGGAGGACAAACGTTAGAAACCTTTGGCAATATCCGGCAATTTGTATTTGATAAAACAGGTACCTTGACTACTGGAGATTTTCAGATCGAACAAATAGATTATTTGGGAAATGACCCAGATAAGATTCATAGCTTAATTTACACGATTGAAAACCATTCTTCCCACCCAATTGCCATTTCTTTGGCAAAGGAAATGAAAGAAAAAGGGAGTACTTCGATCTTTTTAAAAAGAGTAGAAGAACACAAAGGCGTAGGGATGGAAGCAGAAGATCAAGAGGGAAATATTTATCTGTTAGGAACTGCCCCTTCCTCGAATGGAATTCATCATCTGGTATTAGAAAAAAATAATCAACCCATTGCTAACATTAGCATCAAAGACCAATTAAGAACAGATAGCAAAGCAACTATTGCGTATCTCCAACAACATGAGATGAACGCTTATTTGTTAAGTGGAGATAAGGATCATAAAGTGGCCGAAGTGGCACAGCAATTAGGCATTCCTAACTACCATGCCCAACAAAAGCCAAATCAGAAACTAGCACTTATTGAGCAACTATCCCAACAACAACCTACGGCTATGATTGGGGATGGTATCAATGATGCACCCGCCCTAGCCAAAGCCACCATTGGCGTATCTTTAAGTGGTGCTTCTAAAGTAGCCATTCAATCTGCTCAAATAATATTACTAAATAATCGTTTAGGGAGTTTGAAAGAAGCCATCGGGATTAGTAAAGCTACCTTAACGACCATTAAGCAGAATCTCTTTTGGGCATTTGCTTATAATATCGTAGCCATTCCAATGGCAGCGATGGGCTTTTTAAGTCCGATGTGGGCCGCTTTATTTATGGCATTTTCGGATGTGATTGTGATTGGGAATTCTTTGCGTTTGAAGCGTAAACGTCTCTGAATCGCAGATTCCGTTGATTTAGAATTGATTTCGCGGATTAGATGATACTGATGAAATTGATTAATTCAGATCTGACATTTATACAGGACGTGCTGCCCTTGAAGTGAAATCTGTAAAGTAAATGTCTTTGAATCGCAGATTCCGTTGATTTGGAATTGATTTCGCAGATTAGATGATACTGATGAAATTGATTAATTCAGATATAACATTCATATAGCACATACTGCACTTGAAGTAAAATCTGCCAAAATCCATAAATCAAAAAAATCTAATCAGCGAAATCAATAAAAAAATCAGCGCAATCTGCGATTCTAAACAAAAAAATACAATGCTACTAATTAACCTATTCCTCTTTCTAGCCTACTTTTTAACCCCTGTTAGCAATGACACTAACCTACCATCCATCGAACCAGCACCAGACTTCGAGTTCACCCTAGAAGATGGTACTACCAAAAAGCTATCAGATTATAAAGGAAAAGTACTCTATGTCAGTTTCTGGGCTAGTTGGTGTGGGCCCTGTCTGAAAAACTTCCAAAAGTATGAAGCAACTAGAGCAGAATTGGAAAAGATGGGCGTAGTCTTGTTGAATGTATCTGTAGATCAAACGGAAGCAGCTTATAAGAATTCCTTACTTCGGCAACCCATCATAGGCACGAATGCTTGGACCCTTCAAGATAAAACATTGCAGGATAACTATGAGTTATTTGCGATTCCTACCTATCATATCATCACCAAGGATGGAGACTTTTACTATTTAGGGAATGGGGATGGTGCGAATCGAGATGTTTTTGGGGAGTTTCAAGCATTGTTGGATCAATGATAAACATTGGGTTTGGGTAATGTACCAAATGGGTTGATTTGGTGAAATTAGTTGGCATTTTTGGAAATGCCCACTATCCTTCTATCCATACATTTGATACACCACCGAATATTGGATTCATTACAAAACTGCCACAGGCATCCGACGATTCACTCTTAAAATCATCCCACGAATTACTTTACCAGTTCCTCCAACTTCCGTGAACTGCGTTACCCCATCCGCAATCATATTTTGCATCGTCTGTGTCCATCGCACAGGTGCGGTGAGTTGCTCGATCAAATTCATTTGAATTAAATCTGGATCGGAGGTTCTAGTAGCGTCCACATTTTGGTAAATCGGGCAGGAGGGCGTATGAAAATTGGTAGCCGAAATAGCTTCTTCTAATTCTGCTCGGGCAGGTTCCATTAGGGGAGAATGAAAGGCACCCCCTACAGGTAGAATAATCGCACGTTTAGCACCTGCTTCTTTTAATTTTTCTACCGCTTTTTCAATTCCTTTCGTACTACCAGAAATGACCAATTGACCTGGGCAATTGTAATTAGCAGGGACGACTACTTCCTCCATGATACCCTCACAAATCTCTTCCACCAGTACATCTTCCATTCCTACAATCGCCGCCATGGTACTCTCCACTTTTTCACAAGCCTTTTGCATGGCTAGTGCTCGCTTTTGCACCAACTCCAAGCCATCTTTAAATTCCAATGCCCCATTCGCTACCAAGGCAGAAAACTCCCCTAAGGAGTGACCCGCTACCACATCAGGCTGAAATTCATCGCCTGCTAGTTTGGCTTTTATGATCGAGTGAAGAAAGATAGCAGGTTGAGTAATTTTTGTTTGTTTCAACTCTTCTGCTGTCCCTGAAAACATCACTTCACTCAACGAATAGCCTAGTATCTGATTCGCTTCTTCAAATAATTCTTTGGCTAATCCGCCTGCTTGGTACAGGTCTTTGCCCATTCCTTCAAATTGTGCCCCTTGACCGGGGAAAACGTATGCTTGCATGATAGTGTGTTGGCATTGTGGCATTATGGCATTGTGGTGTTGTGGCCATAATGCCAAAACGCCATAATGTCTTTTTAATTAAAGTTTATATAATCCCCCGGATCAATTGGCATGCCTTTGTGCCAGATTTCGAAGTGGAGATGTGGTCCTGAAGAATGGTCGCCTGTATCACCGATAATGGCGATGGCTTCTCCTGCTTTTACAATGTCTCCTACCTTTTTCAATAAGGCAGAATTGTGTTTGTAAAAAGTGATGACATCTCCTTTGTGTTGCACACAAATGGTATTGCCTGTTTCCAGGGTCCAATCCGCAGAAATAACAAATCCGTCGAGGGAAGATTTAATGGCCGTATTTTTTGGGGCAATCACATCTACTCCGAAATGCTTGGCAGCAGGATCAAATGTTTTTGATAATTCTCCAGTCAAAGGAGGGGTGAAGAATCTCTGTCCTAAAGGCACCTCTGAGGAAGGCAGATTTATATCAGTTAAGCTCGTTGGATCAATTCTAGTAGAATCTAATTCTTGTCGCAATGCCTCATCTTGGGGTATTCTAGCTACTTCGGTCACCTCATCGGCACTTTCTTCTGTTGTATTTGCTTGATGACCCGTTCCCATGGTATCAGGTTGCCCTACCAGTACCTTTCGCACATTGTCTTGCCAGATTTCTTGGGCTTGTAGTTTAGATTCTAAATCCTCTATTCTATTTTCCAACCGCAGGGTTTGAGACCCTGAAGATTCTAAGATATTTCCCAAAAAGCTTTTAACAGGAGTAAATAAAAAAAGTAAGGCCGTTAAAAAGGAGGCAAAAAGCATGGCTAATGCGCCATAGGTTAGGATTCTACCGATGCTAGATTGGAAGGTATTTACCTCTTCAAAGGTTTCATTATGCATCACCACGAAGCGGTAATTGGTTTGTAGCCGTTCTTTCCAGCTTTCTTGCCAATTTTTTTCCTCTGGTTGGTCGGACATAGTTTATCTCATTTGAATTCGCACCTAAAAAACGCAAATTTAGGTAAACTCTTAGCTGATAAGGGTAATATCCTGATTAAAATGCAAAAAATAACAATATTCTGCCTATGAAAGGGTTAATTATAGTAATAAACAATCCCCTATTTTTACCGTTAAAATGGGCTGATTATTTGACTTTAATACTATAAAATATGTTGATTTTGACCCAACAATGGGTGGGCAAGGTCTAGTTTTTGAAATTGAAGTTGAAATGGAGATTGAAATTGTAATAAAAAACTTCAATCGAATAGAGAAATTTTTAAATATAACAATGATGTTGAACGGTTTTGGAAGACAAAATAAGTCCCTTACGCTACTGTTTTTACTTTTTGCCTTAGTAACAGTGAGTTGCGTGACCCAAAAGGAGAAAGGCGACCTGACGGCCATGCAAAAATTATATCATAATACCACCTCTCGGTATAATGGCTATTTCAATGCGAAACTCCTGTATGAAGGGAGTGTTGCCTCCTTAAATGACCAATACCAAGATAACTATAATAAAATTCTTCCTGTTTTTAAATATACAGAGGCGGATGACCCTAAACAGGTCTATGAAGATTTGGATGAAGCGATTAAAAAAGTATCTGTAGTAGTCTCCCTTCACCGAGATGCAGATTGGGTAGATGATTGCTATTTGTTGATGGGCAAGTCTCAATTTTTGAAGCAAGATTATGAATCTTCCCAAGAGGCCTTGGAGTACATGGTTGCTGAGTTTAATCCAGAAGCGCTTGCTAAGAAGAAAGCCAGAAAAATGAAACGGGCAAAAAAGGATGCTGCAAGGACTAAAAAAGGGAAAAAGGAAAGAGAAAAAGAAGCAGACCAGAAAAAGAAGGATCGAAAGAAAAAGAAGAAAAAAGCAGCTAAGGATCGCAAAAAGAGGAAAAAGGGTAAGAAAACGAGTGCAGAAATAAAAAAAGAACTGGCGGAACAAAAGGCCAAAGAGGCAGCAGAAGAAGCAGCTAAGAAAATGGAGGAAGAAAAAGCGGATGATCCCATTGTGGCAGAGGCGCAGCGGAAGAATTATTTTATGAAACATCGCCCGGCTTATCAGGAAGGCGTTTTGTGGTTGGCAAAAACTTATGTGGAAAGAGAGCAATATTTGAATGCAGAAAGATTGATTCAAGAATTGGAAAATATGCCGCATCTTTTCGATGATATAAGAGCGCAGGTGGGCCCTGTTAGAGCGTATTATTATTTAGAACAAGGGGAGAACGAAGCGGCTATTGAACCACTCGTTCAAGCTATCGAATTAGAAGAAGATCGGGAAAAAAGGGCAAGGTATGCATATATCGTAGCTCAAATTCATCAGGAAGCAGGCAGAAGTACAGAGGCCTTAGCGAATTTTGAAAAAGCAAAGAAATTCAGTAACGATTACGAGGTGGAGTTTTCCTCTCAATTAAACGTGCTAAAGAGTTCTATGCGTTCTGGTCAAATGACAGCAGCACAAGCAGAGAAGAAGTTGGAGAATATGCTCAAAGAGACGAAAAATAATATCTATCAAGATCAAATTTATTTCGTTTTGGCTGATATTGCTTTACAATCTGGAGATCGCAAAAAAGCCATTGAATATTTAGCAAGTTCTTTAGAGACGAACTCTGTGAATAGTGTTCAAAAAGGGGAGTCCCATCTTTTATTGGCTGATCTATATTTTGAAGAAGAAGAATATGTGGATGCCAAAAAGAATTATGATGCAGCACTCGCTTCCATTAATAAAAATGATGACCGTTATTTGAAGGTGCAGCGATTAAGTGAAAGTCTAACAGACATAGCTAAGAATATTGAAATTATTACCCTCCAAGATAGTTTATTAGCGGTGAGTGAATTAAGTGAGAAGGATAAAAGGAAGTTAGCGGCAAAAATGAAAAGACAGGAAGCAGAATCGGCCTTGGCAAAAGCTAAGGAAAGTCAGATCGCACAGGCTAATAAGTTAAAAGGAAGTTCCTCTACCCCTATACCAAGAACTTTATCAGCAGGAAATGTTCGATCAGAATTAACTGGGTCTAGTAATTTCTTTGCCTACAGTGATCGCTCCTTGAAAAAAGGTCGTAGAGAATTTGATCGGCAGTGGCCTGGCAGATCTATTTTAGAAGATAATTGGAGACGATCTAATCGTCAAAATGCGGGCTTTGGAGAAGAAATAGCAGATGTCGGTTCTTATGAAGAGGCACTTACCGATGAAGAAATCAATAAAGTTTTAAAAGGAGTACCTGCCTCTGAAGCAGAAAAGCAAAAGGCGAATGATCAGATCATGACCGCTATGTTTGAATTAGGCACATTGTATAGAGATCGGTTAGAAAAAAATCAAAAAGCAGTAACCACTTTGGAAGAGTTAAATAATAGATACCCTGGTTCTCGTCATGAATTAGATGCCTTCTATTATTTGTACTTGGCGTACTCCGATTTAGGCAATGCCACCAAAAAGCAAGAGTATTTTGACAAGATCATGGAGAAGTATGGCAATACGATTTACGCTCGGGTGTTAACCGATCCCAATTATCTGGCAAATACTCAAACGAAGGAGTCTAAAATTAATGAGTATTATAATGAGACGTATGCTCTATTCACTTCTGGAAAATACACAGAAGTTCGAGATCGAGTAGGAGCCGTACCAACTAAATTTGGCGGAAACAACTCCCATCAACCCCGCTTTGCTCTTTTGAATGCCATGACTTTAGGGCATATAGAAAGTAAGGAGGCTTATGTAGAAGCATTGAAAGCATTGATTGGACGATTTCCCAATACCGACGAAGAAAAAAGAGCAAAAGAGATATTACGTTTGCTTGGAGATCAGTCCATCGTAGAAGCGGGTTTATTAGATCCAGATAAATTGGAAAAGGCAGAGGAGTTGTTTAAATTAGAAGATGATAAAGTGCATTATGGGATCGTGGTGTTTGATAATAAAGTAGCGCTCTCTAGTGTGAAAGCGACCATTTCTGATTATAACCGTAAAAATCATCGCCTAGATCAATTGCGTATTTCTAATATCTATTTAGGTAGTGATACCAATCGTCCGCTTATCATTATTCGAAAGTTTAAAAACAAAGCAACGGCGATGAAGTATTTTGATGGAGCAGTGAAAGACCCAACCGAGTTTATCAAGGTTAGAGATGAATACAATTTCTTTGTGGTCAATCAACATAATTATCGAGAAATATTACGGAATAAAAGTGCCGTAGAATATAAATCTTTCTTCGCTAAACATTATTTACAGCGATAGATTGGGAAGGTCTTTAGCAATGCTTATGTTTGTGGATTAGTTAATTCAACAAACTGCTAACGCAAAGGCTCTGCCTTGTGCAGTTTATTTTAAAGGCTTAGCCTTTAGGATAGTCGGTACAAGGCAGAACCTTTGAACCAGCTTAAATTTTTTAACTAACCTACAAATCAAAGACCTTCGATGAGTAAAATGCTTTTAATCAGGCACGCCCAAGCCTCTCTCTTAGCCGCAGACTACGATCAACTTTCCGAAAAAGGATTTCTCCAATCTCGCTTATTAGGGGAGTATTTAGTCCAGCAAAAATCTCACTTCGATAAGGTCTATATCGGTCCCCTAAAAAGACATCGACAAACTTTCCTTGAAGTAAAATCTATATATCAAGCGAATGACTTACCACTTCCGCAACCCATTTTAATAGAAGAATTAGATGAGCATCGCAGCATGGAAACGATGAAGGACATAGAACCTTTGTTGGCAAAACACCAGCCGCAATTTCAGCAATGGATACAAGAAATGTCCATTCAACCTACGCCTAAAATGAAAATGAAAATGGTGGACACCTTCCTCAATATTTGGGCTAGGGATAGCTTTGGATTTGAGTTACCCGAAGGGACCCAACGCTTTCCTGATTTTCATGCCCAAGCCAAAAAAGGATTAGACTTAGTGATGGAAGGAAATGAGAAAGGGAAAAGTATCGCTGTGTTTTCTTCTGGTGGTTGTATTGGGGTTATGTTGGGAAAAGTACTTGGCATGGAAGACCCGGTTAAGATAATGGGTTTGAATTTAGTTATGGTCAATTGCGCTATGTCAGAAGTGCTCTTTTCTGGTAGTCGCTTGAGTTTAAAATCTTTTAATGCGACGCCTCATTTATCGGAGGAGATGATTACTACTATGTGAATCTAGCTGCGGATTTTTAGACAATATTTATCTCCCGCTAAGTCTCGCTAAGGTTTCGCAAAGTAACGCTAAGTTAGACCTTTGCGAGACTTAGCGAAATCTTTGCGAACCTTAGCGGGAAATTTACATCCTACTGAGTCCCTAACCTTTCCACTATGAATGAAGAATTCCTAAAAGTCGGACTAGCCCAAATTAGTCCTGTCTGGTTGAACAAAAAGAAAACCATTGAAAAAATAGAAACCTTTGTGGCAGAGGCAGGGGACAAAGACTGTGACCTAGTAGTCTTTGGCGAAGCCATCCTCCCAGGTTATCCCTTTTGGTTATCCATCACGAATGGCTCGGCGTTTAATAATAAAATACAAAAAGAGATTCATGCCCATTATATTAAACATGCTTTAGAAATAGAGAAAGGAGACTTGGAGGGGTTATGCAAATTGGCAGCCGAAAAAAATATAGCGATCTATTTAGGCACCATTGAAAGAGCAAAGAATAGAGGAGGGCATAGCTTGTATTGCTCTTTGGTATATATTGATAAAGAAGGCGTGATTCAGTCGGTTCATCGAAAATTGCAACCTACCTATGAGGAACGATTGGCTTGGTCGCCAGGGGATGGACATGGCTTACGTGTACATGGCTTAAAACAATTTACAGTGGGTGGCTTGAATTGTTGGGAAAATTGGATGCCCCTTTCCAGAACTGCCCTCTATGGCATGGGTGAAAATGTCCATATAGCCGTCTGGCCCGGGGCGAAACGCAATACCGAAAACATTACTAGATTTATCGCAGAGGAATCTCGTTCTTATGTCATTTCCGTCTCTGGCTTGTTGACGAAAGCGGATATACCAACAGATATTCCCCATGCGGACTACATCCTAGATAATGCGCCTGCTGTGATGGCAAATGGCGGGTCCTGTATCGCCGCTCCATCGGGCAAATGGTTACTGGAACCCATAGTAGCCAAAGAGGGACTTTTTGTAGAGACCCTTGACTTCAATCGAATTTTAGAAGAGCGGCAAAACTTTGATGTGGCGGGCCATTATTCTCGACCTGATGTTACCCAATTAATTGTCAATCGTGAACGACAGGCTATTTTGAAAATTAAGGAGTGATTAGCTTGCATCATAAGCCTAACGCTGAAATTTCTGACGAAATTAAATATTGAACGCCGAGGCGCGGAGACGCAGAGTCCAAATTGTTCTCTGCGCCTCTGCGTTCATTTGTTCTCCTCCTCTTCCTCACCCGTATAAAGCTTGTGATTTTCATCCGCACCAGATAAAATATACCTATATAAATCTTCAATCTCGTCCTTATTTAACCGATTCAATAAACCCGGAGGCATTGGAGAAATAGGAGAAACATCTCTTTTTAGAATATCCGATTTTGGTATTTTAACGGTATAAGAAGTCGTATAAGGATTAGGGGCGATGGTAATCACCTCCCCTTTTTCAGAAATCACCTTACCCGCTATTTTTTGTCCATCCTTTTTTTCAAATAAGGTAAAAGCGTATTGGTCAGATATTTCATCATTCGGACTATAAATAGCAAAGGTCAAATCGTATCTACCAAACTTATCATGTGCCTGACTTAAATCAGGTCCAATATTACTACCTTCTCCCTTCATACGATGACAAGCACTACACATGGCAGCATCAAAGGCTCGTTTGCCATCTGCTATTGTTCTGGTGTATTTATTTTCCTTATCGAAACGCTCACTAATATGTTTATTAAGTTCTCTAGCCTTATATTCTTTTCCTGGACCGATCGGTTCAGGAAGATTATCCAAAGCTTCCAGAGGTGAGAAAACACCAGATAGTTCTTCGTATTTCTGCTTTTGTTGTGCTGGTACATTGGACATGGCTTGCACTCGCACATTTTCCATAAAGGGTTTAAAACTCAAACCTCCTTTGGCACTCATCACATCATAGAACCATTGGAAATATTGGGTTCTTAAATCATCTGTCCAACCTTCTTTCGCATGGCTTAATAATAGACTGTAAAAGATCGCTTCACTAGGCGGCATTTTTTCAACTACTTCTCTAATCAACGGTCCATATTGTTCACTACGTTCTGTTACATCTGCTGCTAAGTATGCATCTTTATCCGTTGTCCGCTTTGCCGTATGTTGGGTCAATAAGTCTATCAATTGAGAAGTAATCCCTTCTGCCTTAAGCGACAATAATAATTGACTTAATTCACGATTGATGGCGTTATTAGTGCTTGGAAACTGATTGGCGAGTTGTTCGAGTATGGCTGTCCGACTCGCACCAGTAGGTAGGTCAGACCGAATACCAATTAAGTTATAGGCTCGGATTAAATTGAGTTGTTGTTGGGCAGATAAGCTAGCCCATTTTAACTTCGATAATTTGTCAACTAGGGTAGTGGTTAAGGCAGCATTATCCGTTCTGGCTAAAGCAATGCCCGCTTGAATTAATTTATCTGTATCCGTTTCTTGTTTAAATTTATTGGACCATAATCGGGTAGGCTGATGTTCCAAAGCTATTCTAGCTGCATATTGAATAAATCGATCAGTATGATTTAAATGCTGCCAAGCTAGGGGAATAGCTGCGGAAGATTGTTGGTGATGGTACTGTTCTATTTGTTGTCGAAGCTGACGTAATTCTTGGGTGCCATCCTCTTTTATCAAATGAGGTTTTCCTTCCTCCTTCCCATTAAAAGTAAGTCGATATAAGTGGGACTCCAAACGCCGACCTCCCGTTGCGAAATACAAATTCCCATCCGACCCAGCGATCATATCCGTTAAGGGTAGGGGAGTACCTGATAAAAATTCTTCTTTGGTAGCTGTATAAGAACTGCCATCTGGTTGAAGATCAACGAAGTAAATCGTACCAAAACTCCAATCCATGATAAATACGCCATTCTTATATCTCGCTGGAACATTTAATTCAGACCCCATTAAAATACCTGTTGGACAACCCTGTTCTAAATTAACGACTGCTGGCAAATTATCAGGGTAATATTCAGGCCATTTTCCAGAACCAGTTCGCCAGCCATACTCACTACCACTTGTCACATGACAAACCCTAGTGGGGCGATACCAAGGCATCCCTATATCCCATTCCATATCTGCGTCATAAGTGAATAATTCGCCATCTTTATTAAAAGCTAGATCGAAGGGATTACGATACCCTGCGGATATTAATTCCCAGTTTTTTCCATCAGGATCGGTCCTAGCAATCCATCCACCGGGAGCTTCTATTTCATTGGCATGTCCTCTCGCATCTAGGTAAGGCGGAAAGACATTATCTTCGCCCCAGTTATTCGGGAGTCGACTATTCTTTTTAACTTCATCAGGAATCAATACATGATTTCCAGCTAAGAAATACAAATCTTTTCCAGTAGGTCCAACAGCAAAATTATGAGGGCCATGTTCTCCTGAACCTTCTAATTTTAATAGCATCTCTACCTTGTCTAAGGTGCCATCTCCATTGGTATCGGTTACTCGATAGACGCCACTTCCTTGCTCTTTCTCATCGGGAACGTCCTCATCCCATCCTTTATTTACGGCTACGTATAAACTATTAAAAGCCCAAAGCAAGCCATGTGCATGCCCTATCTCTAAATCTATACTATCAATTTGCGAAACTAGTAAAGTGTCTCCTTTAGCAGGCAGTGGAAATTTGTAAATATCTCCATACTGGTCACAGGCATACATGATTTTATTAGGGCCTTCCGCTAAGGCTACCCAAGAGCCCATATCGTTTAGGCTATCATTGGGGTTGTACAAATCTTCTAAAATAAAATCAGCAGGTAAGTTAAAGGTGATTTCTTTTTTAGTGGCTTCTTCCGCTGTTTCTTCTTGCTCTTTCGCTGAGTCTTTTTGACAAGCCATTACTAAAATAAGTATGGCAAACAGGAGTAAGTATAGGTTTTTCATAATTGATGCTTTTGTGCTAAAACTAAACACCTCGAAATATAAAAAGAATTAGGCAAAACATAACTATCTTAGCTTTTAATTCAATGTTTTCGGCATAACAGAATCACCAAGACATCCTTACCTGTTATCTGAATCCGATTCCCCTTTCTCATGTAGCATATTCCGCTTGGAAGCCATTGATGAAATTGAAATGGATGTCTTCCTATAGTTCTTGTTGGAATAAATGATCTGCTCGCAAGCGCATCACTATCGGGACAGACAATGCTCCACTTTTTGCTGGTCCCAAGTAGTAGGATGATCATATTGAATCAGCCCTAAAACTGCGAAATACAGTGCGAATGTTTTTATGACTTTAACCATCATTCATAGGAATTTTAAGGGTATTTATCTAAAGGACTAATAGATTTACTAAAACTTAGTTATATTGGACTTTAAAATAAGAACTGAGGTTGGACTTAGGATAAGTAAATGATAGCAAAGCGGTCTGACTTCTCAAATTAAAAACCAATATTATGGAAGGATTAATAACTGGATTTCCCATTTTAGCATTCTTGGCGTTAATGGTCATCTTTATGGGGGTCTTTACCGTTAAGCAACAAACGGCTGCTATTGTAGAACGTTTTGGAAAGTTCCAAAGTATAAAATTTGCGGGCTTACAATTCAAAATTCCCTTTGTGGACAGAATAGCGGCTAAGGTGAGCCTTAAAATTCAGCAATTAGATGTGATGGTGGAAACCAAAACGAAGGATGATGTATTTGTAAAACTGAAAGTCTCTGTACAATATCATATTCTAAAAGAGTCTATTCACGAAGCTTTCTATAAATTGGAAAATCCGCACGAACAAATTACTTCCTATGTTTTTGATACCATTCGGGCAGAGGTACCTAAAATGCGACTAGATGAAGTATTTGAACGGAAAGATGATATTGCGAATGCCATCCGTCGGGAATTGTCAGAAGCTATGAATAGCTATGGTTATGGTATCATAAAAGCGTTGGTAACAGATATAGACCCTGATATGGAAGTAAAGAAAGCGATGAATCGTATCAATGCGGCAGAAAGAGAAAAAGTAGCCGCAGAATATGAAGCAGAAGCAGATCGAATTCGGATCGTCGCCAAGGCAAAAGCCGAAGCAGAAAGTAAACGCTTACAAGGTCGAGGTATCGCTGACCAAAGACGAGAAATCGCAAAGGGCTTAGAGGAATCCGTAGAGGTACTAAATCAAGTGGGAATTAATTCCCAGGAAGCTTCAGCTTTGATTGTGGTTACACAGCATTATGATACGTTGCAGTCCATGGGAGAAGCTTCTAATAGTAATTTAATTTTATTACCAAATTCTCCATCGTCTGGAAGTGATATGCTTTCTCAAATGGTTACTTCTTTTGCTGCGTCTCAGCAGTTAGGAGAATCTATGAAATTAGGGAACAAAGATAAGG
This sequence comes from uncultured Saprospiraceae bacterium, assembly GCA_937973995.1. GTDB lineage: Bacteria > Bacteroidota > Bacteroidia > Chitinophagales > Saprospiraceae > JAFMDF01. The sequence continues at coordinate 5,635 of CALJIQ010000517.1, read as the reverse complement.
TGAAAGAGAAAGTTGTTCTTAGGAGAGATGGAGAAGAGTGAACGAGTTGACGAGTAGCGGGTGAACGAGTTTTACAAACAACTCGTTTGCTCGCAGCTCAGTAAGTTTTCCAAAGGTGATTCATTGTGTTAGCTCTGAATTTGATTCAACTAGATTTTATCAAAAATCTAGTTGAATCAAATTCGAGATAACATAATTCTTTGTTCATTTAAAAAAGTTTGTTCTTTGACAAATCATGTGCTACCTTCCCTGAAGTGGACTCGATGCCAACCTGATTTGCTATTTGCCGTATTTCACGGAATATGTCAAAGAAACAAAAAGTTATGTTATCTCAAATTTTTACGCTTCAAAATTGAGCAATTTTAAAGCGTAAAAATGTAGAGCTAACACAACATTGACTATTTATATAACTCGTTTCTAGCAATTAATGCAACTTTTCCAAAGCCGTGGCAATACGACTAATCGCCTCCTTCAACGTATCTTCCGATGCGGCATAAGATAGTCTAAAACATCCTTCTGCGCCAAAGGCGCTTCCCGTCACTACCGCTACATGAGCAGTATTCAATAGATATTCACAAAAATCATCAGAGTTGTTGATGGTCATATTGCCATCCGTCTTTCCAAAGAATTTGCTAATGTCCGGGAAGACATAGAATGCACCATCTGGCTTGTTGACATTCATGCCCTTTATTTTTTTCAATAACCGCAAGACCAATCTTTTACGCTTATTAAACGCTTTATTCATTTTATGGGTAGGCTTCAAATCTGCTAATAAGGCATGCGCGCCACCCATTTGACTGAAGGCGTTAGCACCAGAAGTGCATTGCCCTTGTAGTTTGGCACAGGCCTTTGCAATGTGCACAGGTGCCCCTATATACCCCAATCGCCAGCCCGTCATCGCAAATCCTTTCGCAAATCCATTTACCGTAATGGTTCGATCTTTTACACCTGGAAAAGTGCCAATACTCACATGACCCCCATCCAAAAAGTTGATGAACTCATATATTTCATCCGCTATGATGTGGATATGTTCATGAGGAGCTATTACCTCTGCAATGGCTTTCAATTCCTCCTCTGTATATACAGAGCCAGTCGGGTTACAAGGAGAAGAAAACAAGACCAATTTAGTTCTATCGGTGATCGCATCCGCTACTTGTTGAGCAGATACTTTATAATCCTCTTTAATCCCTGCAAATACTTCCACAGGAACTCCTCCTGCTAACTTAACAATAGCCGAATAAGACACCCAATACGGCGCAAAAATAATTACCTCGTCTCCTGGGTTTAACATCGCCATACAGAGATTATTAATGGACTGCTTCGCACCATTAGACACCACTATATTATTGGGCGTGAATTCTAATCCATTATCCCGTTTAAACTTCGTGCAGATAGCTTCTCTCAATTCCATTAATCCTGGTACAGGTGTATATTTAGTATAGCCCGCATCTAAGGCTTTTTTGGCTGCCCGTTTTATATGCCGAGGGGTATCAAAGTCTGGTTCCCCCAAACTTAAACTAATAACATCATGCCCCTTGGCTCTTAAGTCTCTGGCCATTTGAGACATTTTGAGGGTAGCGGATTCTTCCATGTTCAGAACTCTGTCTGAAAGGACGGAATTGGAAGTTGCAATCATTTTTTAAATTTTAAAAGAATAATAGAATTAGATGAATATTTGAAAAGAAAACAAGTGTTTTTTTATAAAAATTCCACAAAGCTACTTTAATTTTTAGGAAAGTGGTTTTTCTGATTTTTCTTGTATGGGCGCGTCTGGACTTTCTTCTTTTTCAATTGGCTCTTCTATCCTGATATCCGTTTCTTCTTGCGCTGTTGCTTGTACTAGGTTTTCTTCTGGGATTCGTTTTTTCAAATCTCGATTCACGGCAATACTTGCATTCAATTCAAAACCTATTAATAAGATGAGGGCATTTAATTGAATCCAAATCATTATTACAATCACCGCACCAATTGAACCATAAAATTTATTATAAGCCCCAAAATTATCTACATAAAAAGAAAAAGCAACAGAAGTAAGAATAGATAAAATACAGGCTAGTGTGGTACCCGTTGTAAAGTAGGGTAGTTTCCTTTTCATAGCGCTACCATAACGATAAATGATGGCGATACTAGAATAAAACAATCCTAAGATAACTAACCATTTTACAGCAATTAAGCTATAATTCGAAAAGGCATCTAATTTAATATAACCAGAGAGGAAACTAATAAGGTGATTGCCCAGAATAATCATTATAACAGATACCACCAATAATAGTCCTAATAAAAAAGTAAGGGAGATGGCCAGACCATAGCTAGCGAACCATCCTCTAGATTTAAAAGTGGTTGCTTGATCTATTTTTTCAAAACTCTTCATTAGTTGAATCATCCCATTGGAAGAGAAATAAATGGATAAAAAGAATCCAAAAGAAAGTAATCCAAAACGAGGATTGGTCGTAATATCTTGAATAAATTCAAAAAGACTAGCTCCAGCATTACCCGGCATTATATCTTGAATTTGACCTTCCATTACCTCTAGGAAATTTTCCCCTCCTGGCAAGAAACTAAAAATGTATTTTTGAAAATAGGGTAGTAGAGTGAATAGTAAAATGAGGGTAGGGAAGAGCGACAAAAAAAAACTATATGCCATGGAGTTGGCGCGGGTGATTAAATCACTTCTTCGGCTTTCATGATAAATAAATACCACTACATCATACACAGGTACCTCAAAAAAACCTGGCAGCGAATGGGTTTTTGCCCACTGCAATACTCCCGTTACCAACCTTTGGGTATAGCTCGTTACAAATCTTTCAATTTTTTCTAAAGTCGGGAGCTTCATAAATTATTAGAGGTCCGAAGTCAATCTGACAACGAAGTGATTGGACTTCTTTAGATCGTCAACTTAAAATGTGTTAAACGGTTACTATTTTTTTGTCCAAACCTTATCGTCGGATGGCTTACGCCGTCCGATGATAAGGTTTTCAGCGCCATCGGCGTAAGCCATCCGACGGCAAGCTTGTAAGACTACTTTTTATACCTGACGATCTATTAATTAAGCTACAATTGAATATCACTAGTATCCATAGTTATCTCTTTAACGTAATTAAAGAACCACTTCTTTCGAGGGGAGCTAATTTTCCAATCTACCGGAATGGATTGAAAACCATTAGAAAACGACTCTCCTTTCCTTCTATAATCGAAATATCCCCAAGAAGCATACGCCATAGTAGCTGCTTTACAGTTGTTCTTTGGACGATCAAATGCGTAATGGTCATCTTCGTTGAATAAAATAGGCATTTCCTTGTAACTGGGCAAATTTCTAGTCAACTCAACCATTTCTGTGATTTGGAAAGGTTCTTTTACTCCATTACCGTGGAGTAAAATGAAATCAGCTTCTTTCACTACATTGTTTGTTGGTATTACACGACCTTCATAACTCGTACTTACTAAATACCTATAATCATTTTGAACATTGTATTTCACATTTTGCAGGAGCTCATGCACCCGATCTTCTTTTAAAATCTCATGGTCGTATCCTGGCGAGTCGCATTCATTATTAATTTCAATCAATACATTTCGATATTGCTTTTGGTGTAACCAATTGATCGTATTATCAACAGCCGCTATTACCGCTGCTTCATCTTTCAAGTGTTGATCTTGCCCAAAATAAAATAGTCCTAAAATCACTACCATTTCTAATTGATCTGCTTTCTGTAAAATCATATCCAAACGCATCAGATATTCCTCCTTCAAATTTCCAACACTATCATAGGGGGTATTGACCCAATCTTTATTGCCATATCCCATTGGACTTCCGCCTTGCATGTTAAGGGAAAAGGCCAATAAACCATGTTCTTTCCAAGAAGGCATCGCCTCTACAAATTCTTTTGTATTTCTATACGGACTGAATCTACCGTTAGGGTATTTCCAACGGTTATTAGTTTCAGGATTAGCGTCATCGAATATACCCTGAACCAATCTCGCATTAAAGAGTAAGCCTTCGATTTTATGGTTGTCCCAATGCCTGTCTTTATACGTTGGCTGTCCATTTATTAAAAAAGAATTGCCTTCAATCTTAACCTTAGTTTTCGGACGAAAATCTAAAAAGGGGGATATGGTATCTCCTTTAGGAATAAATGCCTCAAAAGTTTGCAATTCAGGTTGTCCACCTCGATTACCACAACCTGAGGCAACTATTATTTTGTTTCCTACCAATGCAGCCCCTGTTCCATGCCTGCCTTGATTCATGGGGGGATAGGTAGTCCACTTTTGTTGGTGAATATCAAATCCTTCCACTTCTTTATGGGCAGGTACTTGTGTAGCTGATTCTCCACCAATTATCAATACGTCGTCTTTATAAAGCATCGCAATATTTCCAGCTCTAGGGGTAGGGATCATTGCTTTGGAGGTGGTCCATTTTTGTTGCTTTATACTATAGATGTCCATCTCTTTTATGGTATGCTTAAAACCGTCTTTGGGAGCAGAGGACAATCTTCCTGCTGCAACATAAATATTTCCGTTGGTTGCAACGGCTTGAAAATGATCCCTTGGTCGAGGAGCATCCGGGAGTTGTGTCCACTTTTTAGAAGATAAGTCATAAACGTCTAACCAATTTTTATGATCATCAATATGTCCATTTCTAATTCCACAAACCAGATATACCTTATCACCTATTAATGTGGCACCTGCAGCTCCTCTACCTCTTTCATTAGGAATGATTCCTTCTGTGGTCCATTTATCTTCTTTAGGATGATAAGCATATATATCAAGTACGGGTTTTTCAGCGGGCCATCCACCCGTAAATGCGCCTAGAATATAAATGGCATCCTTATATACAATGGGTTGAAAATGATGTAATTCAATTGGAGGAGGAGCTCCTTGTCTCCAGCTCTGAGTCGCTATATCGTATATACTTATCGGTTTGATCCCTCTACCACCCAGAAGAAATAATTCATTTCCTATTTTAATAAAGGCAGCTTCATGTCTTTCAATAGGTTGGCTATTATCTTTAGAAGAGAGCGTCATCCAACTTCCTTCTATGATTTCTTTTTTTTGGATCGGACTATCGGGGTGATTGTGACAACTAAAAAAAATAAAAAATAGCAGAAAAATAGATCGGTAAGGAAATTTCATAATTGTTGGAGATATAAAGTTGGTTATTGTTCAAATGTAGGAAAAACTAATGAATTGGAAGAGGATATTTGGAAGAATAGGATGCTTCAAAAATTCCATTTCAATCTTTAAATGGTAGGGTTTATCTATTTTTCAAAAAAAATATTTTTTCCCCTTGCAGCATAGTATGAAAAAATATACCTTTGCATCCGCTTTTAAAAAGCAATAATTCTGAATTATCAGCTTCCCAAATTTACCGCAATTGGTTTTGTGGAAATTAGAGGATAAAAATAAGATATAAAAGTTCCTTGACAAGGTTGGAAGAAAGGTTGAATAATATACGGGAGTATATTATTTGACAAGCACTTAAAAAGTTTAATTGTTATGTTTATATAACAATTAGGTAAGAACGCGAGCGTAAATTGAATTGAAAAATAATTTGATTTAACAGATTTTATTTTTTTTTTAGAAGATTTAAAATTCTTTTGAATCAGGAAAGAACTTATACTATGGAGAGTTTGATCCTGGC
>CALJIQ010000516.1 GCA_937973995.1 uncultured Saprospiraceae bacterium | reverse complement strand
ATGGGGAAGAAATCCTTCAAAATGAAATTTATCACAAGGCAAACCAGAAACGACTAAGGCAGGAACAAAAGCAGTAGCCCCAGGCAAACATTCGACTTTGATATTATTTTGATGGCAAGCCCTCACCAAATAAAACCCAGGGTCCGAAATACCAGGCGTACCTGCATCTGAAATCAAAGCAATATTTTGTCCTTCTTGTAAAGATTTGATTAATTCTGGTGTGGTGTGGTGTTCGTTATGCGCATGATGCGACCGTAAGGGCGTCTCAATCCCATAGTGGTTCAAGAATTTCTTAGAGGTACGAGTATCCTCTGCCAAAATAAGTTGAACTTCTTTTAAGATACGAATTGCACGGAAGGTGACATCTTCGAGATTACCGATGGGGGTAGGAATGAGGTAAAGCAAATAATAGGTATGAGGTATGAGGTATGAGGTATAAGGTATATGCTACTTCATACCTCATACTTCATACCTTATACTTACTAACAGTAGGAGTCAAATGCCATTTTCAAATTAGCGGCAATCATTTCCGCAGAACGACCTTCAATATGATGTCTTTCTATGAAGTGCACCAATTGACCATCTTTGAACAAAGCAATAGATGGAGAAGAAGGAGGATATGGCAGCAAATATTCTCTAGCTTTAGAGGTAGCTGCCTGATCTACGCCTGCAAATACCGTAGCTGATTTAGCAGGTTTCTTTTCATTTTGCAAAGCAAATTTCACAGCGGGTCTAGCATTCGCTGCTGCGCATCCGCAAACAGAATTAACCACTAATAACAGGGTTCCTTCTTGATTTTCCAATGCTTCGACTACTGCTTCTTCTGTTTTTAAGCCCTCAACACCAAAGTCCGTTAAATCTGCTTCCATTGGAGCTACTAAATGTGGTGGATACATATTTTGTTTATTTATTGGCACTATGGCGTTATGGTATTTTGGCATTATGGTAAGAAGCCACAAAACCAAAACGCCATAATGCCACAAAACCTATTTTTTCTACAAATTTAGAACATTTATCTATCAAAAGTAATACAAATTGTCTGCTAGCTTGGTTCAATGAATGGTTTTTTATTTTTAATTCGTTTTACCTTTGCTAAAACAATCTATTGTATGCGGAAATTCATTTTATTGATTATTGGAATCACTACTTATAGTACGATTACCTTTCTCACTAGTTCTTGTACTACTGACCAATTAGCGGAAATGCCCCCTTTAGAATTATGTGATACCCTGCAAGTGAGTTATAATTTGCAAGTAAAAGATATTATAGATACCAATTGCGCTTTTTCAGGCTGTCATGTAGCGGGAAGCTCCGCACCGGGTAATTATTCATCTTATGGTAGTATGTCTCCTTTTTTATCAGATAGAGAGTTTAAAAAGTTTGTAATAGATCTTAGGAATGACCCCGATTTGGGTATGCCTCCTAATTGGGAAACCAATCCTGGTCCAAAAGATTTAACGGAGGAGGAATTTAATATTCTTAGTTGTTGGGTGGAAAGTGAGTATCCTGAGAATTAAAAATTTCATTCGGTGGACGGCCAACCGTAGACGGTGGACGGTTTACCCTTACCGCTCGTATCTTGGATGGATAAGTAATCCGTCTTACAAACCATCGTCCATGAAAAACTTTCCTTTACTCCTGTTGATCTTTCTATTAAGCTGTCAACATTCATCAACTACCATTCAAGAAACATCAAAAACAGTTGTCAAAACTGCTTCAACAAAAGATGTAGAAAAAACCAAAGTTGCCAAAAAAGCCGAACCATTAGACTACTCCCCCACTCAATGGACAGAACTAATTTCTCTTGACTCTACAATTATCTTAGATTTGAGATATGCAACGGAAGATAATTTCGTTAAAGAACAGATGTATGCCTGTGGGCGTTGTTTTTTGCGACCTAGAGTAGCTCGACGCGTCTATCGAGCACACCAACTATTGAAGAAAAAGGGCTTGGGGTTAAAAATGTTTGATTGTTACCGACCTAGACCCATTCAGCAAAAGCTGTGGGATAAAGTTCCCAATGCCAATTACGTAACGCCTCCCTCCAAAGGCTCTATGCACAATAAAGGAGCCGCAGTTGATTTAACCATCGTTAACGCAGATGGAGATGAACTGTATATGGGTACGGAATTTGATTACTTTGGGAAGGAAGGGCATCATACTTACCAAGATTTGCCCAAAGAAGTACTCGCCAATCGGAGATTATTAAAAAGCACCATGGAAGAAGTTGGATTAGCAGCCATCCGAACAGAATGGTGGCATTACTCGTTTAAGGGGCAGGCTTATGAAATTTCTGATTGGGTTTGGAAATGCAAATAATAAGGGGTCAGGAGTCAGGGGTCAGGAGTAAGTCCGGTCTGACTCCTGACATCTGACTCCTGACCCCTCCAGAATTATCGAAACAATGCGTAACTTTGAAACGTTACATTGTTAATTATCAATGATTTAATTATTGATTATTAATTACTAGTTATTTACCGCCCTTGCCCAACTTTTGGACAATAATAAATAATCAGTAATCAATAATTACAACATCACAAAAATGGTAGAAGTCGCTCAACGGTCAGATGTACAAGCAGTAGATGCTTTGGCGCAATCCTATAAAGACCTCACACAAGAAATTGGGAAGGTAATCATCGGACAAGAAGAGGTGGTAAAAGCAGTGATTATTTCCATGTTTAGTAATGGACATAGCTTATTAGTCGGGGTGCCCGGATTGGCAAAAACCTTATTGGTAAGCACCATTGCGGATGTATTGGATTTAGATTTCAAAAGAATCCAGTTTACGCCTGACTTGATGCCTTCGGATATTACTGGTTCAGAAATTTTGGGCGATGACCGAAAATTCCAATTTAATAAAGGTCCATTATTCTCCAATATCGTATTGGCGGATGAGATTAATAGAACCCCTCCTAAGACGCAAGCAGCCTTATTGGAAGCGATGCAGGAACGTTCTGTAACAGTAAGTGGGGTGAGACATAGATTGCCCGCTCCTTTCTTCGTATTGGCTACGCAAAACCCTATTGAGCAAGAAGGAACTTATCCTTTACCTGAAGCACAGTTAGACCGTTTCATGTTCAATATCCCATTGGATTATCCATCTTATGAAGAGGAAATTCAAGTGGTAAAAGCTACTACGGCATTACAAAATTATGAATTGCGTAATATCGTAACAGCAGAAGAAATTTTGTCTTATCAAAATCTAATTCGTAAGATTCCCATAGCGGATAATGTATTAGAATATGCGGTATCGCTAGCTTCTAAAACTCGACCAAATACTAAGATGTCCACAGAGGCTGTCAACAATTATATTTCTTGTGGTGCAGGTCCTAGAGCATCGCAATACTTAGTATTCGGAGCTAAATGTCATGCGGCTATCAATGGTAAATACTCTCCTGATATAGAGGATATACAAGCCATTGCTAAATATGTACTAAGACATAGAATTGTTAGAAACTATAAAGCGGAAGCGGAAGGGATTACGGAAGAGAAAGTGATTGAAGGACTTTTTTAATGGAGAATGGAGCATGGAGAATTAAAAATGGACAATTGAGAATTACTCAATTGTCCATTTTTAATTAGACTAAGCAAACCGTTCCATAATATTCAACAAGCGACCAGACAACTCATCCTTACAGGCCAGTTGATAATCCTCGTAAGTGCAAGGAATTAAATGATTCTTCTTTTTCTTTTTATCTGGCACTTCCATCCACCAGCGTCCACTCTTATTACTTTTCCAAAAGACAATATCGTAATCAGAATCTTTTAAGGTGACTATGTATTCTGTCATCCGATTGGTAGAAACAGGGAAGTCTTTTTTGCGGTAATAAATGCCCTCCAATAAATACCAAACCATTTGAGCAATCAATTTGGCGGTCTGGTCATGCTGGTCTTTTTCTTTACTATACCCATAGAATCCTATGGAACTCAATTTATCATTCATCCCTGCATAATGACACACTCGACAGGATTCCTCAGACGTAAATCCACTTGGAGAATTGTCATAAGTACCGGGAGCTTCCACTTGCTTTAAAGCGGATAGGTTAAAGTAAAGTGCGTTCGCGTCTCGAATTGCAGGTTCTATCTCCTCCATATTACCCTTGGCAATACCTAGACGCATACAATCATAATTTTTCTTTTGGAAATATTGGATCGTATCGGTAGGACATAAATGACCTTGGTAGCCAATTAAGGCGAGGTTACCCAACTTAGGTTTTTTGTTTTTCCGTAATACAGATAATAAGGCAAAATCGTCTTTATGGTAAGCTATTTTTTCATCTACGATGGCTAGATTTATTTTTTTAAATCGATCTTGGTAAGCTTTAAATTGAGCCGTAAAATGAGTGGATTCACTACTTAATACGATAGGAATAATTTTACTGTCTAATAATTCTCTCAAAACGGGTAGCAGTGTTTCCTCTGTAGGATTTCTTAAGTTACCAATATCCACAATGGGAAATTTATTAAAAGGATGTGCCATCTGATACAAATATTTTCGGATGGTATCCGTATCTGCACCTATGCCCACTAAGGCTACTTTTGCGGTTCTTAAATCTGGAAATTGATCGCCGATGTGTTGTAAAATCTTTGCCCCAAATTGCCATTCTGCACAATCTGTACCATTGATCGTAGGGGCTTGCTGCCAGTTTTCTAACATAGTATTTTTTTAGTCAGTGGTGGTTGCTCATTGGTTATACTCATTCAAGTATCTTACCAAAGACAAAAGTAAATGGTGTTATGGTGTTATGGTTTTGTGGTATTATGGGCGTAACTGCCAACCAAAATACCATAACACCAAAATACCATAACACCAATCAATAAACCTCCGTCGCCAACATCACCAAAGTACAAGCAATCTCTGCCTCAATACCTTGCGCTTTTGCTAGTTGGATGAGTTCTGGATTTTCGGTGCCAGGGTTAAAGATAATTCGCTTTGGTTGAAGGGACAAAATATAATCGTAATAAGGCACTTGTCGTTTTGGGTTGAGGTATAAAGTAACGGTATCAATATCTTCTAAAGCAGGCATTCCTTTTTGAATATCAATCCCTTCGATTGCTCCTTCTCGCAAGCCAATCAATGCCACTTCATGTCCATGCTTATTTAATCTTTTGGTAGCGATATTGGAGTACCTTTCCGGTTTTAAAGAGGCGCCTAGTACTAATGTTTTTTTGCTCATGATTATGGGTTGTGTTAGCTCTGATGTTGCTTAATGGGAAAATTTAATATTCCCATTAAGCAATATTGAGCTAACATAACTTTTTTAACAAATGAATTATGTTAGCTCGAATTTTTGAGGTTGATTTTAAAAAAATCAATCTCAAAAATTCAGAGTTAACACAATAGGAAAAGCCAGAATGTCCATTTTATAACAACATTCTGGCTTTCTTAGTTTTCTAGTTGGTTGGCGTTTCCAAAAACGCCCGTCAACTTAGAGCTAATTCAGATAACGGGCATTTTAAAAATGCTAATTATCTTATACCAACATCCGAATAGGATCTTCCATAATCGCTTTAAACGTCTGCAAAAACTGCGCGCCAATCGCTCCATCCACTACTCGATGATCGCAGGAAAGCGTTACTTTCATCATTTTTCCAGGCACTACTTCACCGTCTTTTACGACAGGTGTGTCTACAATCGTACCCACTGCTAAAGAACAAGCATTGGGTTGCGAAATAATGGCAGTAAATTCTTCTATCCCAAACATGCCTAAATTAGAAATCATAAAAGTGCTGCCTTGCATATCTTCCAG
>CALJIQ010000515.1 GCA_937973995.1 uncultured Saprospiraceae bacterium | reverse complement strand
GTAGTGTGACATTATTAATTATTGATTATTAATTATTTTCCAGACGCTACTGAACACGCCTAATTAGCTAATAATCAGTAATTAATAATCAATCAACTGAAAAGCAAAGTTGTTAACTTATTTTTGTCAGACTACTTAGTTTCTAAGATTTAAACTTTTTTCGGGCAACTAATCAGATGAACTTAAAGTCATCAGATTAGACGTTCTCGTTCAATCTGATCACTCAAAGTGATCTGATTGATGGTTTGCCAAATTTATTACTTTTGACTATAGCCCGTCAACCCAATTACGTCTAACGTTTTCATTATGATTAAAAATTTTACCCTCTTTTTTGGCTGTTTATTCTTATCCTTTACAGGAATGGCCCAAGAGCACTCCATTTGTGGTACTTCTGCTGATGCACTTCAAGCGATACAACAACGACTAATTGTCAATAAGGAAAGACTCCAACTAAAACGTGCACAAGGCATTTCCAGAACGAATGAAGATATCTATATACCTATCAAATTTCATATGGTGGCAAGAAGCAACGGAAGTGGCCGTGCGTCGGATGCCAACCTAATTCATCAGATGTGTGCGGTGAATGAAGCCTTTGGTAAATTGGGGGTACAATTTTATATGAAAGATGGCATCAATTATTTGGATAATGGAAATTTGTATGATAATCCTACGATTTTAATTGTGGTTGCTCAAATGAAAAATATTAGAGACAAAGAAGCGGTCAATATTTTTGTTGTTAATAATGCGGAAAATCCTCAACGGGAAGGAGTGGGGCGGACGCTAGGATTCTATGAATCTAGATCCCCTGATTCTAATGTGAAAGATAGAGATTGGATTGTTATACAAAAGGATGAAATTAAAGAGGACGGGACTACTTTATTACATGAGTTAGGTCATTTTTTTGGATTACCTCATCCGTTTAATGGTTGGGATTTTGATCCTTACTCTGCCTCAAAACATGGTTCTCCTGCACCAGAGACCGCTCCTGGAGGAGTAACAACAGAATACGCTGATGGTAGTAATTGTGAGGACGCTGGAGATATGCTATGTGATACTCCAGCCGACTATTTATACTTCTCAAGATTGAATAATCAGACTTGTTCATATACAGAAGCCATGATTGATCCTAAAGGCGATACACTACAACCTGATCCTTCCTTAATTATGGGGTACTTCTTGGATAGATGTATGGATAAGTTTACACCCGATCAAATAGATTTAATGCTAGTAGATTATGAGAGTGAAGAAAGAGCCTATTTAAGAGGTAATCCCTTTACGCCCATCGGGATAGATTTACCAGAGGAACCTATAGCAGCAAACACTATTTTCCCAGCTAACGAGGATATAGTAGGCATACTTGCTTCAGGGGATGAAATAGTCTTAGAATGGGGAGCTGTTGAAGGGGCTACTAATTATATTATCGAATCTAATATTGATGGTTCAGAATCTGCCATAGTGAGCGAACCAAGATTGCCAGTAAAAGTAAACACTAATCGTACTTACCGTTGGAGAGTCAAACCCTTTAATGATCTTGATTTTTGTACACCCTATATCTTGTCTGAGTTCAGGGCAGAAATTGTTTCTAGTGTTCCTACTATTGGAGCGGTAGAAAACTGGACGGTTCAACCAAATCCACTTCATACTACCTCCAATTTGACCATTCAGCTTACGGCTACTCAAAATTTTGAAGCAGATATACTACTTCGGAATTTAGCTGGAAGTATCGTAACGAAGGTATCCAATCAATCCTTCTCTAGTGGGAGGAATTCCCTGTTGGTTCCTTCAACTGGATTAGAGGCTGGTCTATATATATTGTCTTTAGAAAATGAGGAAGGAGTTAGTCAGCAGAAGGTGGTTGTTTATTAAAGGGAAGGCATTGTGGCATTGTGGCGTTTTAGCAGCCACAATGCCAAAACGCCATAAAGCCATTTTTAAAACCTCATCCTAGCTTGCACCTTGACCTCCGTTCGTCGAGGACCTTCAATTTTTTCCCAGCCACTGCCAATACTTTCTTGATTCCACCAATAAGTTTGGGCGACTCTTCCTTCTAGTGTAAACCACTTTTTTGCTTGGTATCGAATATTGAGATACACTCGATTGCCTGTATTATAATACGCTGGAATAGAGAACTGATTTAATAAATCGTTTTCATAAGCGTAGATTCTAGCATCATAATTATCAATCGCAAAAAAAGCAATGCGGGTGGTGAAACTGAGTGGCTTGCCTATGGGCTTATACAAAATATCCTGATAAATCAATACGCCTTTTCTTTGACTATCAGACAGAGGTAACCAAGTTTGGTCATAAAAAATATTCCCTGAAAAAGTAAGTGGACTCCGTAATTTAAAAAAAGAAAATTCCACTCGACTCCTCAACTCCAAAGCGGAGGAGTGATGAAAACGCAAATGGAAACGGAGATTGGTTTTAGCTCTATTCAAAAGCACTTTTTCGTCAGCGTTTTGTACTTTATAACTTCGTTGTTTCCATTCCATCTTCAGTTGGGTATAGGCTTCTAGTTGTTTTCGCTTGATAAATGTAAGTCTGGAAAAATACTCTTTGCCTTTGGAGGGCGCATCAATCAGAAATCTCAGCCAAGGGTGTTTCCAATAATCTGCATAGACATCCCATCTCCAATGCGGATGAGGTTGGTAGGATAAGCCAATATAGATGCCGCTCTCATTATTATTCAAGCTAGATTCCGCAAAGGATTGCCCAAATAAGGAATGAAAAGAAGGGGGTAAATGTCGCCAATGAACAGCAAGACTTACATCAGGTAATAAACTACTCACCAAGCCATTGACGGTGGCAACCGTACCATTTTGAGACAGCGCTGTTTCGCCAAAAAAATGATAGTTCCTAAAAGTATATTGGTAGTCCATACTACCACTCCAAAGTTGTTTGCCGCTATATCGGTGAAAATTGTAGGCTTGGTCACTCGGCAATAAGGGAAGGGATAACTGATTGAAAATATTATTAAACTGAAGACTTCCATTTTTGAACGTCTGTTGGAATTGTAAACCCGTAGTCAACTGCCCGACTCGTCGCTTTTTTTCGATTTCATGGTCTGTTCGATGATAACCAGAAGTATGGAACGCCTCGAAGTAGTTAAACGCTTCCGCTTCTTCTTCTCGAAGTCGTATGGTGGCATCCCTTTTTCGGTAAGAAATAAAGCCAGTAACTTGTTGATGGGGAGCAGTATTCCAACTTAGCCCAACTCCCCGAAAGGCTAAAGACTCCGCAACCGAAGTAAATCTGTGCAAGCTAGGGCCTGATCGTTTTATATCCGTCACCAAAGCACCTTTACCTCTGGTGTATCGATTATTCAAGATTAAACCTTGACCGAATTGAGCAGAAAAATCACCGATGACCAATCGTTCTATTTTAGGAGTGAGTCGTTTGATGAACAAATGAAAAGAATAAAAATCAAAGCCCTTTTTATTAGCTCCATTAAAGAATTGTTCACCTGAGTCTTTTTCTGCGGTAATGCCCAGACTCATCTTAGCACCATAAGACTGGAAATACCTTAGATATAACTTATTGGCATCTCCCAAATATTTCTTCTCTGCAAAGCCTCTTTTAGTTTCAAGCGTGTTCTGCCATCTAGCATAGACCCATTTGGTTGATTCTTTTAGCACTTCCTTGAAGGATAAGTGAACATCGTCTAAGGTTGTTGAAGTGACTATAAAAGGACGTAAACGCTCAATGGTGGCTGGGTCAAAATTAGGTACTGCTTGTAATTCATATAGGCTAAGCAAAGGGCCAACCCGTTCAATGTACTGATTGAGTTGTTGTATTTGGTAGTCCGTCATTAAGCCCAATTGAAGAAAGGGCGATAGCTCATTCGAATTGATATTTATAGGATGTTGATGATAATACTGTAGTTCCTCTAAGAGGGTATTATTATCGGTGGGGAGATTCTCTTCCAGATTTTCCAAATAAGATTCTGAATTAGAATTGGGCTGTCCATATAAAAGGGTAGGGAGGCATATGGAAATAGCCAAAAGGTTTAAATAGATAAAGCAGTGCAATACCTTAAAAGAGGGTGCAAGAGAATACATAAGGAGCGTGTAAATTTTGTTAAAGCTTGTTTATGCTCCAATTTCTAAAAAAAAATTAAAAAATTTTAAAAAAAATTACTATTTCTGAATTCCATAGAAAAAAAGGTGAAGGGAAGAAAAGGTGATATAAATTTGGCAAGCAGGTACGAAGCAAATTTTCGTTTGGAAATAAAAAACAGTAATAGTAGTAGAGTAGAACTTCACAAAGTACTTGCTTCTTAGTGCATTTTGATAGTACTTTTTTCGTATTTAACTTTGTGTCATCAATATTATTAAAAGCGCTTATTTTAACAATAATGATAACCAACTAAAAAGAATTTTCTGAGCTATTTAAGGAACGGTGACAAAATAAATTTACATTCTATGCTGATTCTTTTGCACCTACTCTTCGTTAACAAAATAGTCATTATGCTAAGGCATAACTCCTATTTTGTTGCCTCGATTAGGCACAAAATAACCTAGCCTAAGAATGTAAATTTATTAAATCATCGATCCTAATAAACAAAAGCGTTTATTCTCAGTCTTTTACAAAACTCTAGAACTAAAACAATTTCATTATGAAAAAAATTGAAGCAGTCGTAAGACTCTCTCAGTTCGATTCTATTCGAGATGCCTTAGCAGATATAGGTGTTACCTTCTTCACAATGAGTGATGTAAAGGGATTCGGATTGCAAAAGGAAAAACGAGTGTATCGAGGTAGCGTATATGATGCAGATTATATCGCTCGATTACAAATAGATATTTTAGCTACAGATGACAAGGTTAAGCAAATCGTGGAGACCATTGTAAGTTCAGGAAGAACAGGCAAAGTGGGAGATGGAAAGATTACCGTTTATGACGTTAATACGGCTGTTAGAATTAGAACAGGGGAAACAGGTTCAGAAGCTATCTGATTAAGAGCTAAATACTCCAAAAAACAAATTTACTACCCAACATATCAACCATCCTAACCAAATTATTAGTACCAAATTA
>CALJIQ010000514.1 GCA_937973995.1 uncultured Saprospiraceae bacterium | reverse complement strand
GTAGTCTGACAAAAATAAGTTAACAACTTTGCTTTTCAGTTGATTGATTATTAATTACTGATTATTAGCTAATTAGGCGTGTTCAGTAGCGTCTGGAAAATAATTAATAATCAATAATTAATAATGTCACACTACTTAATTTTCTAAACCTTTAAATTGATGTTTAGCCATGATTCAACAAATTCCTATCCTATTACCACCTTTTGAAAGAGGCTTCCATTTGATTACCCGAGAGGTAAGAAGTCTCTTGCCTGATTTGCCTAAGACGGGTTTGCTAAATATATTTATTCAGCATACTTCCGCTGGATTAACGATTAATGAAAATGCAGATCCTTCTGTCCGAGTAGATTTTGAAAGTGTTTTCAATAATCGCATCATGCCTGAAAACGAACCTTATCTAATTCATACTTTGGAAGGATCGGATGATATGCCTGCTCATATTAAAGCTACGCTGGTGGGAAGTTCTATTACTATTCCAATTACGAATGGGCAAATGAATTTAGGTACTTGGCAAGGCATCTATTTATGCGAGTTCCGAAATGATGGAGGGCGACGAAAATTAGTAGCGACTATTTATTCCTGATTAGTGCTTATTCCAAAATATTTCGTATAGCGAAATTTGGTGGTTGAATATCAAGGTTTTGTAGGCATTCAAAATTCAAAATTCTTCATTCAAAATTAAGTCTATTAGACTTCAAAATCATCTGAGGTGGTATCTCCACTTATTCTATTTCCTTCTGCTTCCTCTTCTTGCTGTATCACGTCCTCGTCCATAAATAATGGAGGTGCGATAATGGATATTACCTCTTGAAAAACACTGCCTGGTTTAGTGAATTGGTTGTCGTTTGTGGTAGATGCTTCTTCTGTAAAAGTGGGCGGGGTAGAATTAGCAGGAGTTCCTTTAGGTCTATCTTCTGTGATAGCTATTTCTTCTATGGGCGTATCGATCTCAGAAGTTTCTAAAATGGTTTCTTCCTTTTCTAGTTCAGGGTTGATATCAATAGAAGGTATGAAAGGGGGAGTTGGAGTAGGGGACGTAATAGCTGCGGTATCCAACGGTAATTCTTCCACTTCTTTGGAAGAAGTCAAGTCTGTTTCTTCGGAAGGATGTTCCTCTATATCCGTTGGTTGCTCAGCAAGAGTATCAGCATCCATTTCAGCGTCATCAATTGGCGTTATTTCCTCCTCTATGACCGCCTCCTTATTTTCAGGTGTAATTACTTCGGTTTCTCCAGAAGATGGCGGTAGGTCTTCCGCTATCATTGGCGATTTAGGTGGTTCCCAATCCGTACCTGCTGCCTCTTGCATAATCGCTTGACCAGCACTTGGGGGAGGGGTAGGGATGGAAGCCTCTATCGGAGGGGTTTCTTCCGCAACCGGTCTATCTTCATCTATAGGTGCTTTCTCTCCAATCTCATTGTCGGGTTCCTTGAAATCTTTTGGCTTAGGCAATGCTTCAATATCTTTTAACCCAAAATAATCCATAAATTTCTCACTCGTACCGTACAACAAAGGTTTACCGGGGCCATCCGCTCGACCTACAATGGTAATCAATTCCTTCTCTAATAACTTTTGAACAGAATAATCGCAACTAACCCCCCGAATTTTTTCCATCTCACTCTTAGGGACGGGTTGTTTATAGGCAATAATAGAAAGCGTTTCCAATGCTGCTTTAGAAAGTCGCTTTTTAGTGGTTTGTTTTAAATAGACACCAACGGTATTATGAAAAGCTGCTTTGGTTAAAAACTGATAGCCTCCTCCAATTTCTACTAATTCAAAGGAATATTCTTCTTGCTGGTATTTTTCTTTTAAATGATCAATTGCTTTTTGTATAGGTGGTTTTTTGAACTTGGTATCAAAGCTAGTTTGCAGACAAGAGCGTATCTCTGCAAAGGCAATAGGTGATTCTGCGGTAAAAATGAGGCTTTCTATATGTTGTACTAAATGGTCCATTCAAGAAAGGTTTCAGAGGTCAGAACTTAGGGGGCAGATAGGTCTGAAATCTGACCCCTGACTCCTGATATCTGACTCCTTAAAAGCAGTGTTATTTTCTCGGTGGCAAAAGTACGGTAAATTTTAAGGATTGAAGGAACTCACCTAGTTTCTACCGAAATCGCCTAAAATTAGTCCAAAGCAGAGATTATACAATCTCAATCATTGTTCCCCACATAAATATAGACATCGTATCTTCTGCTATTTTGGCAGTAAGTTGTACCCTTTTATTCTTCACTTGGTAGCGACTCGGCAAGTTAACGGGTAGCCATTCTTTGCCATCATCCCCAATTATTCCCCAAAAGCCCATCCCTATGTCCTGATAGACTACTTTCCCTGCAATTTGAAACGTCTTTTTCTTTATCATGTAAGTTTTTTTAGGAGTCAGGAGTCAGGAGTCAGTAAAAATTGAAATTTGCAAATAACTCGCAACTCGCTCACCCTCCCCTCAATCCACTCGATTAGGATGAAACAACTCCTCAATATAATATGGTTTATTAACCGCTGTATACGCATCCCGACAAGGCTGTTCGCCACTGCGCATGATACTAACACAAAAACCACTGTCGGTTCGTCCTTCTCGGTGATCTCTATTTAAGACGCAATGTCCGAGTTCGTGGAACACAATCATCTCTTTAAAATTATCACTAGCGCTGCTCCAAAATTCAGCATCTATAATAACATGGTTGGGAGAGTGGCTATAAAAATTGCATTGACCAGCTACGGATTCGGATGGTATATCCTCAATAACACCCGTAATACGTGCTCGTACTAAGTCCACTTCTATACCCTGTTCCGCTCCTGCTTTTTCAAAACGCTCAAAATAAACCCATAAGGATTCGGCTACCCCAGGATAAATTCTGGGAGCATCTGAAGTGATAATTTCCGATTCGATAAATGCTTCATCTTTTTGACAAGCAACTACAATAAAAAGTAAGGTTACTAGGATAAGAAAAGACCTGGAAGGATTGGACATATTACTCTATTTGTTTAAGAGGTGATTAAATTAAGTTGAGATCAACTAAAATTAAAATAGAGTAGAGGTTAGCTATATTCCTAAATTTTAAGGTTTATGAAATTTCGATGGTAGGTTGCGGTAAGATATACTGAACACGGGATAAATATCCGATTTTCCAATACTGTTTATTTGTTGAATTGTTTATCCAAGTATAGTTTGTAAACGAATAAACAGTTAAACAAAGAGCCTACTCTAAAAAGTCATTTTGAGCGAGATATGCCAAATTTTTAAAATTTGGCATATCTATATTTTGCTGAAAATCAAAATTTTACAAAAAAACATTTAATGTAATTATTTCGATATTTCATTAAAACAGACTTTTTA
>CALJIQ010000513.1 GCA_937973995.1 uncultured Saprospiraceae bacterium | reverse complement strand
GGACTATGGGGTTTGGGAGCAGAAAATCTATATTTCGCCAAAGCGAAATATAGATTTTCTGCCCCCAAAAGACCCTTTCCCGTCACGTAGCATGAAGAAGTGTAAGCTTCTGAACCCGAAGGGATGGGATGCCAAGTGACGGGTTTTACAAAAAGTGTACAGTAGTTTGTGGAAATCTTTATGACTTTTAAAATATTCTTATAATTATTTTTAAAATCAATCCTACCTAATTAACTTTGTAGAAACCTGTCTTTTAACAAAACTCGCCATTTGCTATACCAGCATTAGATGAGCAACACTAAAGAAAAACAAGCTGGAGACACGCTTACCATTAATGTCAGTGATTTCAATCAATTGACACTGGCAACCCAATTCTCTAAAGTTCCTTTAACGATAGTAGATTATTTTCATGATCTTGATATCAGCATTGACGGTAAAGCACAGGTATTAAAGCACCATAAGAAAACAGAGTGGTACATTATTGAAAAGACCACTCCTTTCTGGACTTTTTTTCATCTAAAAGTGGGGAAGCGATCTCGTAATAAATTCCCTTTACAAATTGCCAGGGAAACGCCTGATTTTAACCTCCCTAAATCTGACCCACGTACTAGGAATGGGATCAGTTTTCAAGAAGATGAATTATTAATTGATCGGGATGTTTTATTTGAATCAGATACCTTATTGAATGGTAAACAACAACAAAAAGCGGACTATTTTTTTAAAGTGGAAGGGAATCAAAGTCCTTTAAGGCATGAGCGAACCATTTATAAACTAGCAGAATGGAGTGAGGAAGTCTATAAGAAACTAACGATCTCTATTGCTAAGGTGGGCGCATTTGCCTTGGGTAGTTTAATGGTCTTATTAAGTGTATCATCTTTTTGGAAGTTTGCCATCGTATTAATCGGATTTGTAGCCTATTACTTCTTTAAAGACATGTTTATAGAATTTTGGGACTTGTATAATCGTAATAGTGCGCTAAGTGAAGCGATCAACACCCTAGAAAAAGAGCGATCATTATTGGCGGTAGAGAAAGGTCCTACGATGGTATCTGATCAACAAATGGAAACCTGGTTGGCAGAGGAAATATTAGCCATAGACCAAGAAGCTTTGCAATATTTTCAGTGGACTAAAGAGGCGATTATCCCTTATGATCAGAGTTTAAAAAGTAGAAACACAATTGGATTAAATATAGAAGAATGGGGTTTATTACAACCCAGTTATAAAAAAGGAAAAATAACAACTAAGCGCAAACATCTTCGTGCTTTTCGATTCAATGGAAATGAACCACTGTACGGTGTTTACTATCTGGTCTTTTTTTACTTTACAGAAACAGCCGTAGGAATTTATTCCTGTTTTTATGATTTTATTCGAGCTGAAAAAGTACAGCCTGTTGCTAAAAAATATAGCTATCAGGAATTAGCAAAAATAGAAGCGACTATTGATGGTAGTAAAATAGAAGAAGGAGTAGCTTTGTTAGAAACACAAAAAGTAATACTCCATTTTTATAATAAGAATAGCCTTCCTATCGCTTTGTCGGACGAACTAGCGATTACCAATTTAAAAAATAAAATAGCAGGCATACACCCAGAATCTGATGACACCACCACTCCAATTATTATTACAAATCCAGAGTTAAAAAACTTCTTTCAACTACCAGCTAACCAATTGGAGGGACATCGTACAAATTTAATTCTCAATACGGTTCACCATTTTTGGAAGCAAAGAAAACTCCAACCCGTTCAGACATATTCCTCCCCTCTTCCTCCTGTCCAATCTAAAACTTCTCGAACTTTCAGATATGTCTAATTTCCTAATTATCAATCTTCAACAAACCAAAAACTAAAAAATAGCTCCCTAATACCCGCAAAACAGCACAGATAGGAAGATAATGTCAAATACATAAATAAAACTTTATTATATTAGGATTCGTATTAAAGGTTAACCTATAAAATGACTCGCAATGGTGACTACTGCTTTACCTAATATTGATTTAAACGGGTTAATTGACCACACGTACTTAAAATTCAATTGCACGCCTGAAGATGTAGAAGTGTTATGCCAAGAGGCATTGACCAGCCGCTTCCATTCTATTTGTATTCCTCCCTTCTTTGTTTTCCAAGCTAGAAATTATTTAGGAGTCAATTCTGCTGTGAAGATTTGTACAGTGGTAGGATATCCCTTGGGGTATAATACGACTGCTGCCAAGGTCGAAGAAATTAAAAGAGGTGCAATGGATGGGGTCGATGAATTCGATGTGGTAGCAAATATGTCGGCTATCAAAGCAGGTGATTGGAATTATGTGCAGAATGATATTGAGAGTGTTACAATGATGTGTCATTTAAGAAGTAAAAAAATAGTATTGACTTTTGAGTCGAGTGAATTAGAAGCCGCTGAGGTGAAAAAAATAGTGGAAATTTGCGAAAAATCAGGCGTAGATTATATCAAACCTTCTACTGGTTATTTTGGTGAAACTTGCTCTATCGAGCAGGTTAAATTTCTTCGCAGAATTGCAGGTCCTTCCATCAAATTAAAAGTGGAAGGCAAATACAAAACCAAGCTGGATGCTCGACAAGTGATTGATGCGGGTGCTAATCGTATTGGTACTACTACTGGTATGCGCTTGATTAATAGTGTTTGAAAACGGTAGATGGTCGCTTCGCTTGACGGTAGACGGTGTATGATGTTGACTGTGTGAGGTGTGTTCAAATAAAAAAGCCACTTAGAAATAAAATTCTAAGTGGCTTTTTTATTTGAATGGTAGCGGTCAAAGTTATGTATGCCCGTCAAGCGAGGCGACCATCTACCGTCCACCGTACCTAAGCATCAATATTAGCATAATGCGCATTCTCCTCTATAAATTTCCGTCTAGGCGGTACTTCATCTCCCATTAACATTTGAAATACTTGACTTGCTTGTAAGGCATCTTCGATGGTCACTAGTCGTAACATTCGAGTAGTAGGGTCCATAGTGGTATCCCACAATTGCTCTGCATTCATCTCTCCTAAACCTTTATATCGTTGTATTTTTACAGAGTTGTCATTTTCGCCTTTGCTCATGCTGTTTACAGCCGCTTGTCGTTCTTCCTCATCCCAACAATAGACTCCTTTTTTACCTTTCTTGACTTGGTATAAAGGTGGTGCTGCAATATAGACATGCCCTTTTTCTATCAAAGGCTGCATGTAGTTGAAGAAGAAAGTTAAGATCAGCGTTACAATGTGGCTACCATCAATATCGGCATCACACATGATGACTACTTTGTGGTATCGTAACTTTTCCATATTCAAAATACGTTCTCCTTCATCATTCTCTTCTATTCTCACGCCTAAAGCTGTAAACATATTTTTGATCTCCTCATTCTCATATATTCTATGTTCCATTGCCTTCTGGACATTCAGTATTTTACCTCTTAATGGCAGAATGGCTTGGAATTGTCTATCTCTGCCTTGCTTGGCTGTACCCCCCGCAGAATCTCCCTCTACAAGGAAAATTTCAGATGCTTCGGGATCTTTAGAAGAGCAATCAGATAATTTACCTGGTAAGCCACTACCTGTAAGCACATTTTTACGCTGTACCATTTCTCGCGCTTTCCGTGCGGCATGTCTGGCTGTAGCGGCTAAAATTACTTTATCAACGATCCTTTTCGCCTCTTTAGGATTCTCCTCCAAGAAGTGTTTGATCGCTTCTCCTACGCATTGAGAAACAATCGCAGTTACTTCCGAGTTACCTAGTTCTCCTTTTGTCTGCCCTTTAAATTGCGGCTCAGGAACTTTAACAGAAACAATGGCAGTTAAGCCCTCTCTAAAATCTTCTCCAGAAATCGTGAATTTTAATTTTTTGAAAAATCCATTCTCTTCTCCATATTGTTTGAAGACTCTATTGACTGCTCGTCTAAAACCATTCACATGCGTACCACCTTCTCTAGTTTTAATATTATTAACAAAAGAAAATAGGTTCTCTGAAAAAGAAGAATTGTACTGCATGGCTACTTCTACCTCTACGCCTTCTTTCTTTCCTTCTACATGTATTGGTTTACTGGTAATCGCTTGCCGAGCTTCATCTAGGTGAGCTACGAACTCTATTAAGCCACCTTCTGATAAAAAGATTTCTTCTTTAAATTCTGCCCCATCGGTTCCTGCTACTCGCTCATCTCTTAAAGTAAGGATTAGTCCCTTATTGAGATAAGACATTTCTTTCATCCGTTCCGCTAGTACCTCGTATTTATATTCTAACTCTTCGAATATTTCGCCATCTGGCTTAAAGGTTACGTAGGTTCCCGTAAAGTCTGCTGTACCAATTTCTTTTACCTCTGTTTGTGGTTTACCTTTAGCATATTCTTGCGTATAGACTTTTCCTTCTCTGTGAGAGGTTGCCTTTAAGTAAGAAGAAAGCGCATTCACACAAGATACCCCAACCCCGTGCAAACCACCTGATACTTTGTAAGTATCCTTATCAAATTTACCTCCTGCGTGTAAAACGGTCATTACGACTTCTAAGGCGGACTTTTGTAGCTTGGCATGCATTCCTACAGGAATCCCTCTACCATCATCTTTAACCGTGATAGAATTATCCTTATGAATGATTGTTTCAATCTTGGTACAATGCCCTGCTAGGTGCTCATCAATAGAGTTATCAATGACCTCCCAAACTAAGTGATGAAGACCTTTAGAATCCGTGCTCCCGATGTACATACCGGGACGTTTTCTTACTGCTTCTAAGCCTTCTAATGCTTGAATATTATCCGCTCCATAATTGCCATTATTGGAGGGATTTGGTGGATTATTTTCTACAGTTGCCATAGTAGCAAAAATACGAAAAATAAACGGGAGTTTAAAGGTGGGAAAGGGGTGTTTGGCAATCGGAAAAGGAGGAATTGGTTGATTGATTATTAATTATTAATTATATGTAAATAATGCTGCGTAAATAATTGATAATCAATTAATTAATAATTGTTTTAAACGGAAAAACTTTCTCCGCAAGCACAAGTTCTGGAGGCATTTGGGTTATTAAAAGAAAATCCTTTCCCTTCTAGCCCTCCTGAGAACTCCAAAGTAGTGTTAAAAAGGTACAAAATACTACGTCTATCTGTTACTATTTTAACCCCATTATCTTCAAATACTTCGTCACCAGGCTGATCTTTATTGTCAAAATCCATATTATAGGACAAGCCAGAACATCCGCCACTATTTACACCTACTCGCACGAAGTAATCTTCGCCATAGTTTTCCTTCTCTTTGATCTCTTGAATTCTTTGTTTTGCTGAATCTGCTACGAATAACATGTTTTGGTCATTGGTCATTAGTCATTAGTCATTGGTAACTAATGACCAATGACTAATGATTAAATGACTATTATAATAATCCATCCTTATGAAGTTCCCAAACGGGGCTTAAATCCCGTAATTGCTGTACGCCTTGGATCACTTCTTGGATAACTCTATCAATTTCTGCTTCGGTGGTAAATCGCCCTAAACTAAAGCGAATGGACGATTTTGCTAAATCATCTGCGATACCCATTCCCGTCAATACATGAGACGGGTCAAGGGAGGCAGAAGTACAAGCAGAACCCGTCGAAACGGCAATATTTTGATTAAAAGTCATTAACAATCCTTCGCTATCTACATATTGAAAGGATATGTTGGTAATATTTGGCATTCTGCTTTGGGTACTACCATTGACATAGCTGACTTCTACTTGTTCCAGTAATGCCTTTTCCAATTTATTCCTTAATTTGTTCAGGCGCAAGGCTTCGGATTCCATTTCTGCTTGTGCGATTTCTGCGGCCTTTCCGAATCCAACGATCCCAGGGACATTTAAAGTGCCTGAACGCATCCCTTCTTCATGACCACCACCGTTCATTTGTTCCGTTACTTTTACTCTTGGTTTTTTGCGACACACATACAGCGCCCCAATGCCTTTTGGACCATACATTTTATGGGCAGAAAAAGCCATTAAATGAATACCTAATTCTTTAGGGTGGGTTGGGATTTTGCCCACCGCTTGTGTTGCATCGCTAAAAAATAGAACGCCTTTTTCTTCACATATTTTCCCGATTTCTTGCATGGGTTGTAGGACACCCGATTCATTATTTGCCCACATAATAGACACTAAAATAGTATCGGGTCGAATGGCATTTTTTAATTCTTCTACATCTATTAATCCTTCTTTATTGACCTTTAAATAAGTGACTTCGCCGCCATGTTTTTCGATGTATTTACACGTATCTAAAACTGCTTTATGTTCTGTTGTTACGGTAATAATATGTTTGCCTTTGCGGCGATACATTTCAAACACTCCCTTTAATGCTAAGTTGTCTGATTCTGTCGCCCCAGAAGTAAAAATAATTTCCTTTGGGTCTACTTGTAATAGCTTCGCAATATGCTCTCTAGCCTCTATCGTCGCTTCTTCTGCTTCCCATCCAAAGGGATGATTTCTACTTGCGGCATTGCCGGGATGCTCGTAGAAAAAGGGTAACATGGTATCCACCACTCTTGGGTCGCAAGGCGTAGTGGCATTATAATCAAGATATATTCTTTTGTTCACTTAGAGCTTTATTAATTTTTTTAACCAAAGCAGGACCTTCATAAATCAATCCTGTATAAATCTGTACCAAAGAGGCGCCCGCTTCTAGTTTTTCAAGCGCATCTTGGGGCGAAGCAATCCCCCCAACTCCAATAATCAATAATTGTCCATTAGATTGTTTAGATAGATAACGTATAACTTCGGTAGATCGTTTAGTTAAAGGTTGTCCGCTTAGTCCACCGTTGCCAATTTTTTCTATTTCTGAGGCTGTTGTTTGTAAACCACCTCGCGCTATAGTGGTATTGGTAGCAATTATTCCGTCAATCTTGGTGGTATCTACAATTTCTAAAATATCGTCCAGTTGGGAGTCCGTTAAGTCAGGTGCAATTTTTAATAAAATTGGCTTAGGCTTGGGTTTTGCTTGATTCAATTGTTGCAAGTGAGATAGTAGTCGGGTAAGTGGTTCTTTTTCTTGTAAATCTCTTAATCCTGGCGTATTAGGAGAACTTACATTGACCACGAAGTAATCTACGTAAGGGAATAATTTTTCAAAGCCAATTACATAATCGTCGGTTGCTTTTTCATTGGGAGTGACTTTATTTTTACCAATATTTCCTCCTATAATCACTTTGTCGGGTCTCCCTTTTTTCAATCGTTCTACCAATGCTTCTACGCCTTCGTTATTAAAGCCCATTCGATTAATAATCGCCTTGTCTTTTTTCAATCGAAACAACCGAGGCTGCGGATTACCCATCTGTGGTTTAGGAGTGACCGTTCCTAGTTCAATGAACCCAAAACCTAATTTAGACATCAAATGAAAGTACTTGCCATCTTTGTCAAATCCTGCTGCCAAACCAACTGGATTTTCAAAAGTCAAGCCCATCAATTCTCTCTTTAAAGAAGCATCCTTAGTGCTATAACTGCTTTTCAAAATACTACCCAAAATAGGTATTCCAAATCCAATGCGAGCTAGTGCAACCGTAAAATGGTGCGCTTTTTCTGGTGTCATTAAAAATAAAAATGGCTTGAGTAGTTGATACATGGTATTGAAATTCCAAAATCTAAATTCCAAATTCCAGCTTTAGATCATGTACCTATTGGAATTTGGAATTTGGAATTCGGCGCTTGAAATTTAATTTACCTGTTCCGAAAAATAAGTAATCACTTTTTCTTTCAGTAACTGTTCTTGGGCTTTTACCCCTTCCGTTGGAACGGGTTTAATGACTTTGAAATGTGGCCAACCGTCGTGGTCTAGTCCTTCAAACTCAAAATAACCATCTTGGCTTAATAAGGTGCAAACAGCGACGTGCATTAAGTCCTGTTTTTCTTCTTTTGTGTAGGTAGCTTTTACCTGTCCTGCCTCTTGGATGCCAATCAATAATAAGATGGCATTTAAATCAGGTAAGGTTTCTCTGTTGAATAAGTCTTTTAAGTGATGTCGAACTTTTAACCATTCAAAGTCTAGTTGCCAATCTTCCATTTGTTAATTTTGAATGATGGAATTTTGAACGACAAAATGACATTCAAAATTCGTCATTCAAAATTCAAAAATAAACGATGGCAAAGATAATCATAATCAAAGGTAGTTCCCGAAAAAACGGGAATACACATAAAGTAGTAGATACTTTGTTAGAAAGGTTGAATGCAACTTATATTGACCTACAAGATTACCAGTTTAGCTATTACGATTACGATCACAAAAATAGCGAAGATGATTTTTTGACCATCGCGGAACAAATGGTGCAATATGATCATCTCATTTTTGCAACACCTGTTTATTGGTATTCCATGAGTGCCATTATGAAAACCTTCTTTGATCGGCTATCGGATTTATTAACCATTAGAAAGGATTTAGGACGAGCTTTAAAGGGAAAGACGTTGTCTGCTATTGCCTGTAGTTCGGATGCAACTGCGTATGAGGGATTCTTTATGCCTTTTGAACGAACGGCGGAATATTTGGAGATGCATTGGGGCGGCGGGATTCATACTTGGGTGGAGGGGGAGGAAGTGCCTGAGACAGTTCGAATTCGATTGTACAAATTATACAGCTGAAATTGTACCTCATCAATCACCAAACAAGGATAAGATAAATTGACAAAGTATTTGTATCCGATTGATCCCTTTTTACTGCATAAACAATTTCACTAAGAAGAAAATATAGATCAACAAAAACATCATTCCTTCCCATCGGCCAATCACTTTTGTAATACATATGACTGCTAGAATTAGTGTCAAAGCAATCATTAATGGTAAGCTAAAGGTCAGCACGTTAGCTGGAATAACTAATGTTCCGAGTAGTGCAGGAATAGCCATAACCGCATAGGTGTTAAAAATATTAGATCCCAAAACATTGCCTATTGCCATATCCAACTGTCCTTTTCGGGCTGCTGCAATACTCACAAAAACTTCTGGAAGAGAAGTACCTAATGCTACTAAACTTTGAGCGATTACGCCTTCACCAATATCTAAGGCCTTTGCTAAGCCTCTAATGCCATCCACTGTATAATCTGCACCAAATTTTACCCCTATCCCACCAGCAATCAAAATGGCAAATGTTTGCCAACTAATCGAGGTTCGTTCTATTTCTTCATCTTTATTTCCACTTAAAGAGTGTACTAAGAATATTACTAATGCAATTAACATGACAATAGCCTCAAATACGTCAACGGATTTATCGGATACCACAAACCATAATAGAAAAGCAGACATGATGAGCAAAGGAATGTCCACATACATAATATATTCATTCATCTTCACTTCCTTTCCGATGACGGCTATTAGTCCTAGCACTAAGGAAATATTAGCAATATTCGACCCCACTACGTTACCAATGACTATTTCTGGTGCGCCTGCATATACACTAGCAATAGAGGAGGCTAATTCTGGTAGAGAAGTTCCAAAAGCAACAATCGTAACCCCAATAATAAAAGGAGGAATACCTAGTGATAAGCCGATCCGTTCTGCCGCCATGACAAAGAAATCAGAGGCTTTGACTAGTACGAACAAAGCAACGGCAAGAATTCCAAAATTGATAAGAAGTGCTTCTGTCATTCAATAAATTTCAGACTTAATCCGTAACTCGGATTATTATGACTTTAGTTTTCGGAATGTCTTTTTATATAGGGGAAAAGTAGAAGGTGCTAGGAATTAAGGCGCAAAAGTACGGTATTTAGGATATAAAGTATCGGATACCTTTAAATTTGGAATAGGAGTTTGGAAATCATTTGAGTGTAAAACAGAACGGGGGCAAACGAGCAACTCATCAGCTCACTTTGGAGTTATCAGATGAGACGTTATCATTTCATCTGCTCACTCCAAAGTGAGCTGATGAATAAATTTGATGGCCCCAGATTGTTTTACACTCCAATCATTTGTTAATTCATCTATTGTCTTTTCAAGGCGCTTGTTTAAACGCTTATTTCCTAAATCCCATAGCATATGATATGCTACTTGATTCTAGGTTTTTCGTGCTCCATATTTGAACTTTTTTATAACCCGTATGTAAAAGATTTTTTAAAACTTGTGGGTAATTATCAGGCCTTCGAGGTGTCCGATACTTAGATTTTCTAAACTATTCTTGCCTTCCCCCTCTTAATAAGACGTATCTTTGTATCTCTACAATTACATCCAACTCCATGATAGATAATAATAAAATAGTAGCTGCCCTAAGAACGGTCAAAGATCCGAATACTGGACAGGATATTATTACCGCTAAACTGATAAAAGACTTAAAAATAGAAGGGAATAATGTCAATTTTTCGTTGGTACTCCCTTCTCTTAATTCTCCGCATAAATCTGATTTGAACTTTGCTTGCCAAGCAGCGGTTCTAGAGGTATATCCTGATGCAAATGTGCATATACACATGCTATCGCAAACGCCACAGTCGCAACAAAGCACTAGCCCATTAGCGCATGTGAAGCATATTATTGCGGTGGCTTCTGGAAAAGGAGGCGTTGGTAAATCTACCGTTTCGGTAAACTTAGCCTTGGGTTTACAAAAATTAGGCGCAAAAGTGGGCTTGGTGGATGCGGATTTATACGGTCCTTCTATTCCTACAATGTTAGGCTTACAAGGACAACGCCCTAAAGTGCAAGAGATATATGGCAAGCCTAAAATCACGCCTTTGGATGCGAATGGAATACCTGTGATGTCCATTGGTTTTATCATCGAACCCGAACAAGCAGTAGTACTTAGAGGACCAAGACTAGGCGGGATTATTAAACAGTTTTTTCAAGATACGATTTGGCCGCCTTTAGATTTTCTAATTGTTGATTTGCCACCGGGGACAGGAGATATTCAACTAACTTTGGTGCAAACGGTTCCTGTTACAGGGGCAGTGCTTGTTACTACGCCCCAAGAAGTAGCAGTTGTAGATGCAGTAAAAGCCATGAATATGTTTTTGCTTCCTTCGGTAAATGTTCCTATCTTGGGAGTAGTGGAAAATATGGCTTGGTTTACGCCCGAAGAATTGCCTGATAATAAGTATCTAATCTTTGGTGAAGGTGGCGGCAAGAAAATGGCAAAACTTAGCAAATCGGTCTTATTGGGACAAATTCCCCTAGTACAAGGTATTCGAGAAGCGGGAGATAATGGAAAACCTGTACTTTTACAAGAGAATCATCCAACCACAGATTACTTTGTAAAAGTGGCAGAAAATACGCTACGACAAGTAGCTATTCGGAATGAGATGTTAGGACCGACGAAGATGGTGGAAGTGAAATAATTATATTTAGGTATTGTGGTTTTATGGTTTTATGGTCTTTTGGTTGACCACAACACCATAAAACCAAAATACCACAATACCAATAAAAAATGTCAGCAATAGAAAAGCAAACATTGCTAGAAAGAGTGGATAGAGCATTAGACGATGTGCGTCCACACTTAAAAGTAGATGGAGGTAATGTAGAAGTAGTGGATATAACGGAAGACTTGGTCTTACAAATCAAGTGGATAGGTAACTGCGAAAGTTGCTCGATGTCTGCTATGACGATGCGGGCAGGAGTTGAACAGACCGTAAAAGGGCAAGTACCTGAAATCGTTAGTGTAGAAGCTGTTAATGGTGTTACCGTAGACTAGGCTTTTTGCCTGCTTACTTCACGCTTACTTTATGTCAAAAAAGAACGGACATACTATCCCGCCTTATATTAGCCGTGTTCACCTCAAAGGCTATAAATCTATCATTGATACGAAGATTGACTTGCATCCTGGATTGAATATTATCATTGGTCCTAATGGTAGTGGTAAGACTAATTTTTTGGAGTTGTTAATTATACTATTACAATTTGAGTACTATCGTTTAGAAATCAGTATTGATTGTAAGTTATTTTTAAATTTTAACTTCAAAACTTTTTTTTGGCGTATAAAGTTTAGTGGAACAAAATATAACAAGAATTTAGGAGAATTAGAGAAGGAGGTATCTGAATGGCTTTATGAAAAAGACGCTATAAAAAAAGGGTTTACAAAATACAAAGTAAGAGGAAACAGTCCTTTCAATCCTGGAAATGGAAAAGTTAGAGAAATACTTTCTTCCAATTACCATCCTATTGTTTTTATAGGTTTTTCGATTTTTAAAAATTTGATAGGTCTAGATCAATTTCTAGTAATTGAATTAAAGAAAAAGAACTTGAGATCTGAGATAAAGAATGACGGTTGGTTAACCAAGTTCATAAATTATTTTGTTGGAGAAAATTTTTATAACGGTAAGTTTAACAAAGATAAAAAGCTGACCAGAAATTTAATTCTTAAAAAACTAAGTATAGATGAAGAATTACGCAGGAATTTAAGGAAGTTTTCTCCAATTCAAGATATGAGAATTGATGAAGGGTTTTTGTTCAACGAGACATCTTCATCTTATCGCATCAGTTCGCTAACATTCCAATTTTTAGTTAGGGATGAATGGCTAAATTGGCCCGACTTATCGGATGGTACAAAAAGGTTATTTTACTTAGTTTCTGAAGTAACTTTAAGTGACGGAGTTTGCTTAATAGAAGAACCAGAAATAGGAGTACATCCCGATCAATACCGAAAGATTCTAACCTTTCTAAAAGAATCCGCAGAAGACAAACAAATTATCATGACTACCCATAGACCCAGATCATTGGATATTTTGAAGAATGACGAACTAAATAGAATCATTCTGACAAGATATAATAATAGTGAGAAGGGCACAACAATGAGACATCTAACAAAAAAAGAAATCAAACAAGCTATTAAATATCGAGAAGATGATGGATCAACCAGTGAATTATGGACTTACACAGGCTTCTTTGATGAAGAAGAAGTAATATGAAAATAGGAATTGTGAGTGAGAACTACGACAATGATTCTCATGCGCTAAAAGTATTATTAGAAAAGCACACTTTTAAGAAAAAGAAAAAAGTGTTGAAAGTTGCTTTTAAACCGATTGCGAGAAAAATCGAAGGCGATCAATTACTTACTAAACACGCTGCTAGAATTATCAATTTTGATTGCGAAAGGCATGATATTGACCTAGTTATTTTAGCTAAAGATTTAGATGACTTGCCTTCCAGTAAGAAAAAGATTAATGACCTCACCAGTAAAATAAAACAAATATCTAAACATACTGATCCGACAATTCTACCTTTCATCGTTATCTTCGAACAAGAAGCCCTAATCCTTGCCGACATACAAGCCTTCAATAAAATTTATAGCACCAAATCTACCTTTAGTAAAAATCCAAAATTTCAATCTGAGCCAAAAGAATACTTGAAACAACTCACCAATAAAGGAAAGAAAAAATATAAAGAATCCGACACCCCAGAAATCTTCAAAGAACTTGACTTCAGCAAAGTATATCAAAATCATAACGGAGAAAACAGTTTCCAATCATTTATCGACGAACTGGAATCATCTATTGCCTAATGACACGAGAAGCACTATTCGAACAAATCCAACAAAAAAAATCCTGCCTATGTGTAGGATTAGACACCGACCTCAATCGCTTACCCAAGCACTTGCTCCAATATTCCGACCCGATATACGAATTCAATAAGCGCATTATAGATGCTACCAAAGACCTTTGTGTGGCCTATAAACCCAATATTGCCTTCTATGAAGCAATGGGCGCAAGAGGTTGGGAATCCTTAGCCAAGACGTTGGAGTATATACCCGAGACGCATTTTACCATAGCAGATGCCAAGCGAGGCGATATAGGCAATACCTCTAGTTTATATGCCAGAGCGTTTTTTGATACGATGGATTTTGATGCGGTGACGGTCGCACCCTATATGGGAGAGGATAGTGTTAAGCCGTTCTTAGAATTTGAAGGAAAGTGGGTAATTCTACTAGCATTAACATCCAACAAAGGCAGTCAGAATTTTCAATTTACAACACAAGAAAAGAACCAACCGCTTTATGAAAAAGTCATGCGTACAGCGATGACTTGGGGCAATGCAGAGAACCTAATGTTTGTCATAGGCGCCACCCATCCAGAAAAATTTCAAGAGATCCGCCAGATAGCTCCGGATAATTTTCTATTAGTTCCCGGTATAGGCGCACAAGGAGGCGATTTGGAAGGCGTCTTACATCATGGCGCTACTGATAAATGCGGCTTACTAATTAATTCTTCCAGAGGAATTATTTATGCGGGCGATGGGATTGGCTTTGCAGGGAAAGCACAGTTATCCGCTTTGCGACTTCAGAAAGTAATGGCGACTACCCTGTAAGACGGATTGCCAATCCGTTAAAAAAACTGTGGCGGATTGACAATCCGCCTTACTGGGTTTTCACCATCTTCCTCACCAAATTTTCCTTTCCATTAGAAATAGTTAAAATATAAATGCCGTCTGCTAAAGAGGGTAAGGCGAGCGTTTCTGAATGAAGTTGTCGGAAATACTTAGTATATACTTGACGCCCCTTGACATCAAGTAATTGCACTTGAAGATTTTGTAAAGTAGTAGTGGCGTCTAGTTGAATAAACTGTTGAAAAGGATTAGGGGAGATGGTCAGTTGACTAGCAAATGATGCCTCCCGTACTGGACTAGTTTGGTCATCCATGATCTGATAAATCCTTCCTTGATGGGCAGCTACATATAATTCTCCACTAGCATCTTCTCCAAAGCTACTAATATTGAGATCACTTACTAGCAACTCTTGATTGATCCAATTTTCTGCTTCATCTGCGGTGATAGAAAATATCTTTTTAGAAACAAAATCGCCATAGATATAATGCCCTTTTAGACTAGGTTGCTGATTCCCTCGATACACAAAACCACCTGTGACAGATGCCCCATCTGGACCTCTGGTTTCATATACATGTACGGGTGGAATTAACTCAGAATTGGTATCACAATCTTCTGGAATAAAGTTCGCAAATCCTTCTCTACATCGCCAACCAAAGTTGGCATTGCCTTCATGATTAGCAGCTAAAAAGCTGACTTCCTCCCAATTGTCCTGTCCCACATCTCCAATCCATAAATCATTGGTCAACCGATCAAAACTAAACCGCCAAGGATTTCTCAATCCTGTTGCCCATATTTCATCCATAACCGCTGGATCATTGACATACGGATTATCGGCAGGGATAGTGTAAGGATCTCCATTGTCCACATCAATCCGCAGTATTTTGCCCAATAGACTATTTCCATTCTGACTGAACCCTCTAGGGTCGCCACCTGCCCCGCCATCACCCATGCCTATATATAGATACCCATCTGCCCCAAATTTTAAACAGCCACCATTGTGATTATTAAAAGGTTGTTGTACCACCATTAAAATTGCTTCACTACTTGCGTTGGCTAAATTAGGGTTGTCTTCAGAGACGCTATAACGAGCAACAATCGTGTTGTCCCCTCTGGTATAATTGACAAAGAAAAAGCCATTCTCTGCATACTTAGGATGGAAGGCCAACCCCAATAATCCTTTCTCATTGGCATTATCGCTGACGATATTTCTAATATCTAGGAAGGGTTCAGATAAGACGTTTTTTTCTGCATTTATTATTTTAATCATCCCTCGTTGTTCAACAATAAATAGGCGGTCATCTGAAGTGTGTGCAATGTCTATCGGTTTGGTGAAGCCGCTGGCTATTTCTTCTAATTGGATATTGGGTTGAGCTTGTAAAATAAAAAATGAGGAACAACCAATCAAAACAAGGAATAGTAATTTTTTCATCTGTTTTTTATTACGACGCTGGCACAATGGCTCTGCCTTGTGCCTATTATCTTAAAGGTTTTACCTTTATTAAAAGTAGAAGGCAAAGCCTTCAATATAGTAAGCACAAGGTGAAACCTTTGCACTAGCATATGTAACGATAAAATTATCCGATCTTTCTGACGATACCTAAACAAAGAAACAAATAAACAGTTTACCAAACGTCAAAACACCCTATCTTTACACCCGTGAAAAATCTACAACGATTATTAGAATTGTACACCGCTGATAGTCGTGTACAGGAGATTGCAACAGCGTTAAATTCGGACACACCCACTCGATTACAATTAGTCGGAATGGTCGGTGCACAGGAAGCCTTTGTCCTATCCGGAATATTTCTTTCCAAAGACAGCAGTCATGTCTTCGTAGCTGCCGATAAAGAAGAAGCCGCTTACCTTCAAAATTCACTCGAAACCTTATTCGATAAAAAGCGCATTCATTTCTTTCCGGATTCCTTTAAACGTCCGATGTACTTCGAGGCATTGAATGGCACAAATGCTTTGCAACGAACAGAGACGATTAATAGACTAAGTCGTTCCAAAGCAAAAGGAGAAATTTTAATTACCTATCCAGAGGCGTTATTTGAAAAGGTGGTAGCACCAGAGGTATTGAATAAAGAGAAAATTGACATTGCTACCGAAGCAGAAATTGATGTCGATTTCATCACAGAAATATTAGTGACCTACGGGTTCTCTCGACAAGACTTCGTTTATGAACCAGGTCAATTTTCCATACGTGGAGGCATCATAGATATTTTTTCTTACGGCAATGAATATCCTTACCGAGTAGATTTATTTGATAATGAAGTAGAAAGCATACGCACCTTTGACCCTGTCACCCAATTATCGATTAAGAATATTGCGCAGGTTACGATTATTCCAAATATCAATACCCAATTTGACCAAGATCAAAAGGTGTCTTTATTTAAAGTATTACCTGAGAAAACGGTGTTGTGGCTAAGGGATTATCAAATCGTATTAGATAAGCTACAGACTTGTTTTGAAAAAGCGGAAGAGTTTGCAGAGACATCTATGGTGCTAATAGAAGAAGAGGACTTAAAAGCCTTATTTAAAGACCGAGCTTTTATTCGACCCAACCAAGTGATAGAAGAAATTCAGACGTTTCCTATTATTAGCTTAGCAAAAAATAAGCACCCTTTTCCAATTGATAAAAAGGTGATTTTTAATACTAGTCCGCAGCCTAGTTTCAATCGAAACTTTCCTTTATTGATTGAAAATTTAGAACAGAATGAAAAGGCGAGTATCGAAAATTATTTATTCACTGCTAATGCCAAGCAAGTAGAACGTTTCTATTCTATTTTTCAAGACTTGGAAGCAAAGGTGCAATTTCACCCTATTCCAAAAGCAATCCATGAGGGATTCATTGATAAAGATTTAAATATTGCTTGCTATACCGATCATCAGATTTTTGATCGTTTCCATCGGTATAAATTGAAGAAAGGGTTTACGAAGTCGCAGGCATTGAATTTAAAGTTATTAAGAGAATTAAAACCTGGCGATTTTGTAACGCATATAGATCACGGAGTAGGGCAATTTTCAGGTTTGGAAAAGCTCACCATCAATGGGCATACGCAGGAGTCGGTTCGATTAAAATATAAAAATAATGACCTGCTGTATGTGGGGATTAACTCGCTTCACAAAATTGCAAGATATACAGGGAAAGAAGGAACTGCCCCTCGCTTGAACAAATTAGGTTCAGAGGCGTGGAAGCGATTAAAATCCAAAACCAAAAAACGAGTCAAAGATATTGCAGGAGAATTAATCAAGTTATATGCCCAGCGTAAAGCCTCTCCCGGTCATGCCTTCCCACCAGATGGCTATTTGCAAAATGAACTGGAAGCCTCTTTTATTTATGAAGATACGCCCGACCAATTAAAGGCGACCAATGACGTAAAAGAAGATATGACTAAGGCATATCCAATGGATCGTTTGATTTGTGGGGATGTAGGATTTGGAAAAACGGAGATCGCTATTCGGGCAGCATTTAAGACGGTTGTAGGAGGCAAGCAAGTCGCTATTTTAGTGCCGACTACCATTCTTGCTTTACAACATAATAGAACGTTCAGCGAGCGATTAAAAGAATTTGGAGTAACGGTAGATTATATCAATCGCTTTAAAACAGCCAAAGAAAAAAAGATCATTTTTGAAAAACTAAAAGCTGGGAAGATTGACATTGTCATCGGTACGCATGGCTTATTAAATAAAGAAGTTGGATTTAAAGACTTGGGCTTATTGGTCATTGATGAAGAACAAAAATTTGGGGTAGCTGCTAAAGAAAAATTAAGAAATTTAAAAGTCAACGTAGATACCTTAACGCTTACCGCAACACCTATCCCTCGTACGTTACAATTCTCCTTGATGGCGGCAAGGGATTTGTCGGTTATCCGCACTCCCCCTCCTAATCGCCAGCCTATCCACACAGAGGTACGGGTGTTTAGCGAGGAATTAATCAAAGAATCTATCTATTATGAAACCAATCGAGGTGGGCAAGTTTTCTTTGTACATAATCGTGTGAAGTCCTTACCTGATATAGCTGCTATGGTTCGACGAATGTGCCCTGATGTTGAAATCGAAATGGCACATGGGCAAATGGAGTCCAAAAAACTAGAGCAAACACTGGTAGATTTTATTGATTATAAATTCGATGTATTAATCTGTACTAACATCATCGAAACGGGTTTAGATATTTCCAATGCCAACACCATTATTATCAATAATGCCCATCAGTTTGGGATGAGTGATTTGCATCAATTGCGAGGTCGGGTAGGTCGTTCTAACAAAAAAGCATTTTGTTATTTGTTCTGTCCACCGATGTCTGTGCTCACCTCTGATGCTCGAAAAAGATTAAAAACAATCGAAGAATTTTCAGAGTTGGGCAGTGGTTTTAATATCGCTATGAAGGACATGGATATTCGTGGCGCAGGTAATTTATTAGGTGGTGAGCAAAGTGGATTTATTTCAGAAATTGGCTACGAAACCTACCAGAAAATATTAGAAGAGGCGATTATTGAATTAAAAGAAAAAGAATACAAAGACCTCTTTAAAGAAGACTTAGAAAAGAAAAATGAATTTGTACGAGATGTACAAATTGAGACCGATATTGAAATGCTCATTCCAGATGAGTACGTCAGCAATATCCAAGAACGCCTTAATTTATATACCGAATTAGATAAAGTAGATACCGAAGAAGGGGTTGAAAAATTTGAAAAAAATATTCGAGACCGCTTCGGAAAAGTACCTGTCCAAGTCAAAGAATTATTCGATGGCCTTCGTCTACGTTGGATATGCAAACAACTAGGCTTCGAACGATTAATATTAAAGAAAAACAAATTGCGCTGCTACTTCATTAGCGATCCGCAATCTCCTTTCTTTGAAACAGAACTCTTCAATGATTTGCTAAAGCACATTACTATTAATGGGCAGCAACAAGGCTTGAGTCTCAAGCAATCCAATAAGTATTTGATTTTGGTGAAGGATGGGGTGAAGAGTTTGAAGGTGGCTCGGAAGGTATTGCAGGGGATACAGAATGCGGTTAGTAAGGAGGTTTCTGTGGCTTGATACAT
>CALJIQ010000512.1 GCA_937973995.1 uncultured Saprospiraceae bacterium | reverse complement strand
GTAGTGTGACATTATTAATTATTGATTATTAATTATTTTCCAGACGCTACTGAACACGCCTAATTAGCTAATAATCAGTAATTAATAATCAATCAACTGAAAAGCAAAGTTGTTAACTTATTTTTGTCAGACTA
Organism: uncultured Saprospiraceae bacterium; assembly: GCA_937973995.1. GTDB lineage: Bacteria > Bacteroidota > Bacteroidia > Chitinophagales > Saprospiraceae > JAFMDF01. The sequence goes on along the minus strand of CALJIQ010000512.1, from coordinate 4,254 downwards.
CTTATTTTTTCCAATTTCACTTTATATGTGGGGAGATGATAGTCTCCAATTGTAAGTACTAATGGAGAAATGTTGTGCTTTTCAATGTCTTTATGGAAGATAACTTAGGAGGAAAGTTATTTGATAGAGGAACAATTGTTATACCAAGTTTTGATAAGTGTGGGCTTCTGAAATAGCTAAATTACTTACAATACCTTCTTTTGGATTAATATTTGTGGCTTTTTGAACAATTCTCCTCAGGAAGAAATAGTTATTTCAAATACAAATTAATCTCTCAAATTCTTGATAATCATATTTGAAAACATTAATTTTCTTTCTATTTATAATGCCGCCTGCAATATGAAGTTTATTATTCCATAGATGATACCAAGGTGAAAGCCCAATTCTGTTTGCGATAAACTGCTATCTTAATGAATAAACCTAATGCATCTCTTTATTGGCTAATTGGTGCCGCTTTCCTTTTTTTCCTATTGGGGAAAGGGTTAGAGATTTATTTTGATGACCATCGACTAATAAAGAGACACCATTCTACTATACAGTCATACTTAAATGAACAAGAAAGTGCTATAGAAGACCTATTAAATAATGAAGATTTTATAGCACAGTCCTATCATACAGTCAAAGAACCTATTAATTTTTTTGAGGAACTAGAGCACCCTTTCAATCTATGCCTTTACAAAGACCAAGAGTTGGTTGCATGGTCCAATAATATTGCCTTTCCTAATGAGGAAATATTAACCAAACTAGAGCAGCAAAATCCGCTTTTTGAAAAACTATCTAATGGCTATTATCGGATTGCAAAACATGAAATTAACCAAAAGGGGTATGCTTCTGAATTAGCCATAAGTTTGATCCCTATAAAATGGGATTATATTTCTTCCCTAAAACATCTGAAGTCTCACTTTGAACCAACAGGTAAGCAGATTCCATCTTATACCGATATCAGTTTGACACCAACTGATTTTCCAATCGTTGATACGAAAGGCAATACGATTTGTTATTTGGAGAAAGATAATTCGGTAGGTCCAACAGGGATACAGGACAAAGATATTCTGTACTTAATTCTATTTTTCTACGTGCTGTCTTGGTTTTTTATTGGGTATCTGCTTAATAATTTTGCTTTAGATCTAAACCTCAAATATAAAGCTTGGGCTGGATCAAGTTTTTTGCTATTTTCTGTATTTGGCTTAAGGTATTTGAGTTTGTTGTTGGGGTGGACGGATCGTTTTTCTAATTTAAAAATATTCCAACGCAGCTTTTTAGAGGCCGATTTTTCTATTGGTGATTTGTTGATTAATACCATTCTATTATTGTGGGTGGTGATATTTTTTCATAGGCAATCTAGATCTAAAACGATTACAACGGACCAACCTAAGTCGGTTCGTTTTATGCTGACGACCATGAATTATTTATCCTTGGTGTTAGCATTGCTATTGCTGATTAGCGTATTTAAAAGTTTAGTACTTAGTTCTGGTTTTTCCTTTGATTTTAAAAATGTATTCAATTTAGAGCCTTACAGCGTAGCTGCGGTGATGGGGATTATCTTATTGATTTTTACGCTATTTATTTTTTGCCACCGCATGATGCTTGCCATCCGGCAAATACTGTTGGCAAGACATATGCGCTTATATGCCTTAGGGGTAGCTACCTTTATTTCTTTACCAATTATTTATTTTATTGATTTAAGAATAGCTCCACAGTACGTAGCATTGATCACTTTTATTTTTATTCTTACCTATGATATTTTTGTTGATTTTGAAAACCCAGGCTTAATTTGGTTGGTCGTATGGATTATCTTTTTTACAGGGTTTTCATCTGGGCTACTGAATAAATATAATTACGATAGAGAAATATTAGAAGAACAGAAATTGGCAAAAGCCTTGGCGATGGAAAAAGACACTTTTGCATTGCAGGCGATTCACAATTTAAAAAACCATTTGGAAAGTGATCTTAAACTATCTGAGGACTTTGAACTATCCAAAATAGCTCCTCAGATAGAAAAAATAATCTTTAAAGAAAATTACCTCTACAATAACTATACGTATTCTTTTTTTCCTGCTAAAGATAGTCTTTCAACAACTGAAGTAGATTCTCTTAGTAAGCGTTTTCGTTCTTCTCTATCTTTGGAATCAAAGGATATTTATATCCGACCAAGTGCCAAAGGACATACCGCTTATACTATTGATCTTAGCGCTGTAATGAATCGTCCGCTGCTGTTAAATTTTGATAAAGCAGGAGCAAAAAAAGCCACGGTCTATTCAGAAATTCTTTCAGACAGACCCTATAGAAATTTGAGAGGATTGGAAGAATACGAATATGCTATCTATAAAGATTGGGAGGTGGTAGATAGCGATGGAATAGAAGAAAATAGAGTATCACCTGTATTTGATAGTATTCCAAAATTACCTGTTACAGGTGATTTTATCAGACGGCCATTTAGGTCAAATGATGACTTTTTGTACAATCATGATGATGTCACTTATGTCTTATTGAGTAAAGAAAAAAATGGATTTTTCCACCCTGCTTCTTTATTCTCTTATATTTTTAGTTTACTTACTTTAACAGTTTTACTATTTGCATTAATTAATAGAAGGCTAAAGATATTACCCCATAACTTGAATTTTGATGTAGGGAAGAAACCTTCTTTAAAAAATCGAATTCAGATTTCTACGATTATTTTGACCCTGATTTCTTTCGTTATCATTGCTTTTATCTCCTTCTTATTTTTAAGAAATAACTGGATTGACTATCACGATAATCGCTTGAAACGTAAAATCACTTCTGTACAGCTCGATTCAGAGAATTGGCTGCACTATATGGATAACTCCATAGAATTATTACAACAAAGAGTCCAACAACTTGCCGTAACGCATCGGATAGATGTGAATTTGTTTGACTTGGAAGGCAACTTAATTAGTTCTTCTCAAGAGGATATTTTCAGTCAAGGGATATTGCCTAGAAAAATGAATGCAAGTGCCATTTTTGAGTTAGGGATTTTAAAAGGGAAGGATTATTTTCAAACGGAAGATCGGATAGGAGATGAGTTGTTTAAGACGGCATTTGTGCCACTGCAAAATACCATAGGCGAAAAAGTAGCCTATTTAGAAGTTCCGTATTATAGCAAACAACGATCCTTAGAGGATGAAATCTCTGATTTTATGGGTCGCCTACTGAATGTATATGTGTTTTTACTTTTTATAGCGGGTATCTTTTCCGTCTTAGTAGCGAACTCTATTACCAAGCCACTAACCGTTATTGGAGAGAAACTGCAGGAAGTAAAAGTAGGCAAACCCAACATGCCGCTCAATTGGGAGACCAATGATGAAATTGGCAGTTTGGTAACGGAGTATAATCAAATGATTAAAAAGCTAGAGGAAAGTGCAGACCTCTTGGCAAAGTCGGAAAGAGAAGGGGCCTGGCGGGAAATGGCGAAGCAAGTAGCCCATGAGATTAAAAATCCACTAACCCCCATGAAATTGAGTATTCAATATCTCAATCATGCCTATCAATCTAATCCAGATAACATTGATGGTTTAATGGGGCGGGTGTCTAAAACCCTGATTGAGCAGATTGATAATCTAGCCCATATCGCCAACGAGTTTTCTAATTTTGCTAAGATGCCGAGGGCGAATAATCAAGAGTTTGTGGTTAATGACTTGGTTAGTTCCGTCCATGAATTATTCAAGAAGCAAGATGGTTGTGATGTATTGCTTAGCTTACCAGATGCTTCTTTTACGGTCTTCGCTGATAAAAAACAATTATTACAAGTACTCAATAATTTGATTAAAAATGCGACGGAAGCCATTCCCGATCATCGTAGAGGGAATATTGAAGTATCTCTATTTGAAAGAGATAAAGTAGCCGTCATTCAAGTAAGTGATAATGGGGTGGGTATTCCAGAGGAAATGAAGAAGAAGGTATTCGTGCCTAATTTTACGACCAAAAACTCAGGGACTGGTTTGGGCTTAGCTATTTCCAAAAATATCATAGAATCTGTCAACGGAAAAATCTACTACGATACCGTACCTAATGTTGGGACCGACTTCTATGTGGAACTACCGATTGAAAGAATAGAGGAATTGGAACCTGCTTAAGTGAAGGTTATTACTTCGTGTTATACTGAACTCGGGATAAATATCCGATTATCCAATACTGTTTATTTGTTGAATTGTTGAACTGTTTATCCAAGTGTAGCTTGTAAACGTATAAACAGTTAAACAAATAAACGAATTATCCATTTTCGGTAATTTATCC
>CALJIQ010000511.1 GCA_937973995.1 uncultured Saprospiraceae bacterium | reverse complement strand
TCATGAATGTTTTGGTCAAACCGCATGATAATGTGCGACGCATGCAAGCGATCTTGTAAATTATCAAAGGGTTCCTCCATCGCGCGATACACTCCTAGTAAGGTCGAAAACAACATAGCCGTTAGGGCAATACAAATGCAGACTAAGACGGTTTGCATCTTTCGTCGTTTGATATTTGCCCAACTTATTAGGAGAATGCTTTTCACGAATTAATTTTGAATGTGGAATTTTGAATTTTGAATAAACACCAAGAATAATGAAGTGTTCCACACATTCAAAATTCAGCATTCAAAATTCAAAATTAACTAGCCTACCAATTCTTCCCAGCCAACCATTTTAATAATTGCTCTTCTTTTGCTGCTAAAGGGGTATCGTTTTCAAATCGCAAATCATCCTCCACTTGCCCATCTCGAATGAAGATAATTCGATTCCCTCGAATAGCCGATTTAATATCATGCGTTACCATGATAATGGATTGCCCATCTTGATATAATTCGGATAAAATATTAAGGACGGATTGAGAAGAATTGGAATTGAGATTTCCTGTGGGTTCATCCGCCATAATGATGGTGGGATCATTAATAACTGCTCTTGCCATCGAACAACGTTGTTGTTCGCCACCAGACACCTCTGATGGTAAGCGATCCATTAACTCACTAATCCCCATTTTTTCCATTAGCGCTTTCGCCTTACTTTGTAATGCTTTTCGATCATTATTCACTAAATACGCTGGAATTAAAATATTCTCTAAAAAGGTAAGATTGGGAACGAGGTTAAAATCTTGAAAAACAAAGCCGATCACTTCTCTTCTCAGCTTCGTCATCGTTTTCTCATCGATATTGTGGATGGCATTTTTATTCATCCAAATCTCGCCACTAGAAGGTGGTTCTAAGCCGCTTAATAAATACAAAAGGGTAGATTTTCCAGAACCAGAACTTCCCATAATAATGGTAAAGTCCCCTTTGTAAATTTCTACGTTAATCCCGTTTATCACCTTCACTTCTCTATTACCACTTTGGTAATTTTTTTGAAGGTTTTTGGTGTGTATGATGGTTTGCAAGTATGTAAGTTTCTATTGCTCCATTGTCTCATTGTTCTATTGTTCCATTGTCAGTGAAGCAATGAAACAATGAGTCTACTCTAAAAAGTCATTTTGAGCGAGATATGCCAAATTTTTAAAATTTAGCATATCTATATTTTGCTGAAAATCAAAATTTTACAAAAAAATATTTAATGTAATTATTTCGATTTTTCATTAAAACAGACTTTTTAGAGTGGACTCATTGTTCTATTGTTCCATTGTCAGTGAAGCAATGAAACAATAGAACAATGGAACAATAGAACTATTTCATAGATATTTTTTTACCATCAGGACTAGCTGGTCTTCCATATTGAAAACTCATATAACCTATGAGCATTTCATCAAAGGAGAAGTCGCCCCAATAGACTGTTTTTTCTGGTGCTGGGTTGAAGGTATTTTTAGCGGTATTATCGAATACAGCATCTACAAAAATCACCGTTCTAGCAGGTAGAGTTTTTGGCTCAGCTAGACGATAGGTGCGCTGCCAATTGAAATTATAATTAGGTACATTCAAAAGCGTCTCTCTTTTACCATCGGGATATAAAGCAACGAACTTCATTTCCTTTCCACGATAGTGCATGTGCGGAGACAATCCATAGATGGTCACTTCTTTATCAAAACGATACTTGGCACTATTCTCATAATATTCATTCGGTTTCAACTCAATATCTGTTCGGAAAGCACCCGCCAATAAGTATTCGTTTTCTGGCTTTTTATCTGTGTAATAGATTCCGATTGTAGAGGCATCTGATTGTGCTTTTCCATTTGTCGTATAGTGTAATTGGAAATGCAATTTAGAACCAGCAGGTAATACTCGTCCGGTATTCTCAGGAAAGGTTTCTACATTCTGCCCAGGTGCCCAAGCTGCAAATAATCCATCTAACCAAGGGCTTCTTCGATCAATAGGCTCCATATAACCATCTGGATAAACTACGCTTACTAATAAGTGATGCAGTACTTCATCATTATCTGGAATCACTTGAATCGCAGTCGCATATACATCATAATCCAAATCAACTTCAAATATCTGATAGCGATAATCAATCACGCCAGTCGCTGGCACTTCTTCTTTATTCAATTGGATAATTAAATCAGGTTCTCCCAGCGTCCATTCTTTTTTCTCTGGTCGGTATTCTGCTAATGGGTCTGCCTCCTCTTCTCCTTTTAAAGCACCTGCGTCTATCCAATGTACTAGGGTTTGTAATTCTTCTGTCGTTAGAGATAAATCATCCGCAAAAGTTCCATAATGCGGATCAGCATGCCAAGGTGGCATTCTTTTCGTTCGCAATACTTCTCGCATCATTTGCGACCAACCAAAAACCGTTGCATGATCTTTCATCGCAAAAGGAGCAATACCTCCTTCCACGTGACACTTGATACATTTTTCTTTTAAAATAGGAGCGACATCTAAGCTATAAGAAATAGTTGCAAAGGCAGATTTATCCGTATGCTTTATTGGTAAAGCAGTCCCTTTTACATCAATTTGATTTTCTGCCAATAACTCTCCATTCAGATGCGCATCCAAAGCAACCGCTAACTGATTAACAGGTCCTCTATAAGAAACCGACCAAGTTTCTGGATCCAACACAATGGCTTCTCCAGAGCGATATAATTGCAAGGCTTCCGCTGCTAATTGTGCCTTATCTTCTAAAATCGGAAATTCTATATCATGTGTTTCTGCTTCTTTTTTAATTTCTTCTCTTGAATCCTTTCCCGTAGAGTTTATCATTAAAAACTGAACGCCTTTTTCTTGAAAAGCAGTGCGAACCGCTTTTAGTTCATCCATATCTTTTCTAACGGTGGAGCAACCATTCTTTTGGGTATATAGCACTACTGCTTTTTCATCACCATAATAATAGAGTTCATGAAAATCCCCATTTTGATCTAGTAAAGCAAAATTGGGCACTTCTAAATCCATATCTATTGTAGGAGCATTCTGCTGGCAAGCAAATAAAAAGGCGAGGGAAGAAACAGCCAGTAAGAGCAAAAATCGGCGACGCATCATATTAAATGGAATTGTATGGTTAGAAAATACCGAGCGAAATTTCGCTTAAAGATACTAAAAAGGATGCTCGCAATCTACTTTTCAGACGGGTGAGTCCTAATTTTCGATGAATGAATTGTTATTGTCGGTAGTTGGATTGGGAATTGGGAATTGG
>CALJIQ010000510.1 GCA_937973995.1 uncultured Saprospiraceae bacterium | reverse complement strand
ATTTGTAGATGTACACCATCCTTATTCTTTGGATTTAGATGTTTTTGGTGCCCACTCCCTATTTCAATACTTGAATCGAACTTCTACGAGTATAGGACAAGAGGCATTAGCCAACTATTTAAGCCATCCTGTTTCCTTAGAAGAAATATTGAATAGACAAGAAGCTATTCAAGAACTCACAGATCAGTTAGAGTGGCGGCAGCATTTTCAAGCCTTTGGACAAGAAACGAATGATGATTTAGATCATCTTAGACTCATGAAATTATGGTTGGCAGATGCGCCATTTGTTAGGAATAACACCTTGTTGAAAATTGCTCTTTTTGCCGTTCCACTGTGGATGGCAGTGGGGCTAGGACTTTCGCTTTATTGGCTTTCTTGGAAGACTTTTATACTGTTTGTAGTCTTGCCTGGCATCATAATGGGCAAGACGAATGAGAAAGTAGAGGAAGCGTATTTGAGAACTTCCAAAGCAGGAACGATGCTATCCTCCTATGGGCTTTTAATAAAACATATCGAACCCTTTACATTCCGGTCTAAAAAATTAATAAGCCTTCAATCATCTTTTAAACAAAAAGAAATAGTTGCTTCTAATGCAGTTCAACAATTGTCCTACATTATTAGCCAACTGGATGTTCGTCATAATATGTTTGCCATCTTTTTTAATCTATTCGGGTTGTGGGATTTACAATGGGTCTATCGACTAGAAAAATGGAAGGCTACCTATAAAAACCACATAGAAAAATGGTTTGAAGCCTTACAAGAAATGGAAGCCTTGAATAGTTTTGCTACCACCTATTACAACAATCCTGACTGGACTTTTCCGATCATTCAGGAAAATGTGCAATTAGAAGGCGTCGCTTTAGGTCATCCGTTAATCAACATTTCTTCAAGGGTCTGCAATGATTTTTATACCCCTACCCAAGCCCATATTAAACTAGTGACAGGCTCTAATATGGCAGGAAAAAGTACTTTTTTGAGGACCGTTGGTATAAACATTATTTTGGCGATGTCGGGTGCTCCCGTTTGTGCGGAAAGATTGCGTTTACCCATCTTGCAAGTGTACTCTAGTATGCGAACGCAGGATGCCTTACACGAAAGTACTTCTTCTTTTTATGCAGAATTAAAACGATTGAAAGTAATTATCCAAGCAGTGGAAAGTGAGCCCAATATCTATTTTTTAATGGATGAAATTTTAAAAGGCACCAATTCTAAAGATAGACATACAGGTTCTCGTGCTTTGATTGAACAAATGATTGCTAGCAAAGGGGCTGGTATTATTGCCACTCACGATTTGGAATTGGGAAACATGGAAGCGACTGCTAATGGGGCGATAGAAAATTTATGTATGGAAGTTGCCGTTACTAATGGCGAATTACAATTTGACTATAAACTGGAAAAAGGCGTAAGTAAAAGCTTTAATGCTACTATTTTGATGAAGGAAATGGGGATTGCTATAGATAATTGAGAATTAAGAATTGAGAATGGAGAATTGAAACAATGCTGTTTTGAAAGGGTTAAACTTTATAATAATTAATTCAAGTTATAATCAACTTGTGGCATGAAATAAATAAATGTCTATTTGTGCCGAGTTGGCGTAAGCCAACGAGGCACAAGGCAAAATGTACATTTATTAAAATCTTAATACCTTGAATCAAATTTCAATTTTCAAATTTCAAAATGTGATTTTTTATTAATTGTTAGGTTGGAATTTGATGCTTGGAATTTGGAATTTCTAAATAGTGGTGAGAGAACTCGTAACTCGTAACCCGCAACTCGCAACAACTCATGAAAGGAATAATTTTAGCAGGTGGATTAGGTACTCGTTTATACCCCTTGACAATGGCGGTCAGTAAGCAGATGATGCCAGTTTATGATAAGCCAATGATATATTATCCATTATCTACTTTACTCTCTGCTGGCATTAAAGATATTTTGATTATTTCTACTCCTCAGGATTTACCTAATTTTTGGAAATTACTGGGAGATGGGAGCCAAATTGGCTGTAACTTTTCTTATATAGAACAAAAGGTGCCGAACGGACTAGCGCAGGCTTTTGTGCTAGGAGATAGTTTTATCGGAAAGGATAGCGTTGCTTTAATTTTAGGAGATAATATTTTTTATGGAAGTGGAATGCAGCAAACGCTGCAACAAAGTGTGGATCCTGACGGAGGCGTAGTATTTGCCTACCAAGTAGCGGATCCAGAACGATATGGGGTGGTAGAGTTTGATGAGCAGCTTAATGCGATTTCCATAGAAGAAAAACCAAAACAGCCTAAATCTAATTTTGCCGTACCAGGTCTTTATTTTTATGATAATAATGTGATTGAAATTGCTAAGAATTTAGAACCGAGTCCAAGGGGAGAATATGAGATAACAGATGTTAATAAGCACTACTTAGCAACTGGTAAATTAAAAGTAGGCGTATTTGGTAGAGGGATAGCTTGGTTGGATACTGGAACGCATGAGTCCTTAATGCAGGCAGGTCAATTTATCCATGTCATTGAAAAGCGACAGGGTTT
>CALJIQ010000509.1 GCA_937973995.1 uncultured Saprospiraceae bacterium | reverse complement strand
TTTTCTATCCAGTAGAAGATGTCCCATTAGTAGAAGTGGTAAAGGGAGAAAAAACTTCTGAAGAAACCATTGCTAGAGCCTTTGATTTTGTTAGAGCCATTCGCAAAATTCCAATTATAGTAAAAGATGCTTGGGGCTTTTTTGTCGCACGGGTTCAGAACACCTATATCCTAGAAGGGATTTCTCTATTACAAGAAGGCTATCCTCCTGCATTGATTGAAAACCTAGGCTTGCAAGCAGGGATGCCCAAAGGTCCATTAGCTTTTGGTGATGACCTTTCTTTGAATATGGTATTGAAATATGAAAACCAAGCGGCCGTCCATTATGGCAGCAAATACATCGCCCACCCTTCCGTTGAAGGTCTACAAAAAATGAGTAAAGAATTGGACAGAACAGGTAAGTTTAAAAGCAAAGGTTTTTATCAATACGAAGAAGACGGCAGGATGATTTGGGAAGACTTAGGGGAACATTTTCCAATTACTCAAAAAGAATATGATATAGCCGAAATAAAAGAACGCTTACTTTTTGTCCAAGTCATTGAAGCGATCTGGTGTATGCAGGAAAAAGTAATTAACTCTGTTCCAGAAGCAAATCTTGGTAGTATTTATGGTTGGGGGTTTCCTGCTTTTACTGGCGGCGTTCTTCAGTATGTGAATAGCTATGGTGTGAAAGCGTTTATCCAAAAAAGTAAATTGTATAAAGAGAAGTATGGACCTCGATTTACGGTGCCTAGTTTGTTGCGGAAGATGGATAAGGCAGGAGAAATGTTTAAATGATATTAGGCAGCTAAACGGATATTCTTTAAAACGAAAGGAGTAGTTTTCAAGGAACTAACCAATTCTATTTCTACCAATTTACCAATAAAAAAAGGAATAATCTTTTGCAAAAAAGAATCATCCAATTGAATAATTTGCATATTGGAACTAATAGTATCCTTAATGATCAGGTGTTTATTTTCTAAATTGAACGAAATTACTTGACCCAATAGAACCGTATTAGAGACCGTGGGTATTTTTATTTGTTGAACCTTTTGTAACAAGCGATGGAGTGATTCTTTCTCATAGTCGTTAGGAGTCATAGTAAGAGCAATTTCCGCCCATAATTTCGCCTCTAAGTAATTACCTGTATCGTAAGCAATCCAGCTAACACTTCTTAGATAAATAGTTTTTAAGGGATCATCATCTTTTAATTCAACTTGACTACGCAAAGCCGCTTCAATAGCAATAGCATAAGCTTTATCGAAGTAGTCCTTATAGGTACTATCATTCCCTTTGGCTTTAGCAATTTTACCAAGGTCATAATATTCCATTGCCGCACTATGTAAAGTTCTAACCGAATTCATTTCTGATAATTTTACCTTCTGGTTCACTAAATTCTATAACAATCGTGAATAATTCAAGTTTATAGGTCGCCTTTTTCTGTATTTGTTTCATTTTCAAACGAATTCGATTATTCACAGAGTTTTTGGGTGACTTTTTCCAGATACCAGAGATTTCTATAAACGAGAAATCTTTTGCTTCTTTTGAGGTTTTTATTAGATAATCCCCAATCTCATCTTGGTTCATTCTTTCAAAGTATTGAAAAGGAGTCAGTTCTTTTATTAATAAAATGGCAAGGGCAGAAGCACCATACTCTGTAGCTTCTTTTACATCTTTCCATCCTTCTTTCACACTAGAAGTTATAGTTCCAGTCCAACTTACATGGAAGGTCTCCTCAAAATCTCCTGATATTTCTAATGAAACACCTGTGGAATGTTTATTTAATTCAAGGCAGACCAAGGCTGCTTCCGCTAAAAAAGAACCTACTGTTTTTGAAAAACCAGGTAAGCCATTTTTTAATATGTCTAGATTTAGTTTTCTCATGCTTAAGCGAAAGTATCAAATATTTCTGATTACAAGTAATCTTCACAAGATACTTAGCCTGCGAAACTGATTTATTATCTGCGATTCAATATTACAACTTCTCCTTCAAAAATTTTCCCGTATAAGACCCCTTTACCTTTACCAAGTCTTCGGGTCGTCCTTGAAATACCAAATGCCCACCATCCTTACCCCCTTCAGGACCCAAGTCAATTATCCAATCCGCAGATTTGATAACTTCCATATTGTGTTCTACAACCAAAACAGTATGACCAATTTCTACTAAGGCATTGAGGGCATCTAAGAGTTTTCGGATGTCGTGAAAGTGTAAGCCAGTAGTGGGTTCGTCAAAGATAAATAGGATGTGTTCTTTGCTATTTTGCTTACCTAGAAAAGAGGCGAGTTTGACTCGTTGGGCTTCCCCACCAGAAAGGGTACTGGACGGCTGTCCCAATTTGACATAGCCTAAACCTACATCAAAAAGCGGTTTTAATTTGGTGATAATCGTTTTATTATCTTCAAAGAATTTTAAAGACTCATCAATACTGAGGTCTAGGATTTCAAAAATATTTTTCCCTTTGTATTGGACTTCTAAGACTTCACTTCTAAATTTCTTTCCTTTACATTCTTCACACTCTAATCGCACATCAGCTAAGAATTGCATTTCTACTACTTGCTCTCCTTCGCCTTTACAAGTTTCGCAACGCCCGCCTTCTACATTGAAAGAAAAATGCCCCGGTTTATAGCCCCGTATCAAAGAGGCCTGCTGCTTACTCATTAACTTCCGGATCTCGTCATACGCCTTTACATAAGTGACTGGATTAGATCGAGAGGAACGACCAATCGGGCTTTGTGTAATTAATTCTATTTGACTAACGCTGTCTACATCTCCTTCTAAAGCATCATGACGACCTGGGGCGATAGGGTGCGGCTGGTCTAAGTGTTTTTTTATGGCAGGATATAAGATTTGTTTGACCAAAGTAGTTTTACCAGAACCTGAGACACCTGTTACTACTGTCAACGTATTCAAAGGAATATCAACAGAAACATTTTTTAAATTATGTTGTCTGGCTCCTTTGAGTTGAATTTTTTTATAGATTTTTCTTCGACTATCAGGCGTTGGAATTTTCATTCGTTCGCTCATATATTGAGCGGTCAAACTGGTGGCTGCCTCGTCATATATATTTTCATATGGTCCTGCAAAAACCACCTCGCCACCGTGAATGCCCGCTTGGGGACCCATATCAATTAAGTAGTCTGCACTCTTAATCATATCTTCTTCATGTTCTACTACGATAACCGTATTCCCCAAATCACGTAAGTCTTTTAAAACATCCACCAGGCGATTGGTATCTCTTGGATGTAAACCCACACTTGGTTCATCCAAAATATACATGGAACTGGTCAAATTACTACCGAGTGTGCGGGTAAGGTTGATCCGTTGGGTTTCTCCACCGCTTAGGGTTGAAGATAAACGATCTAGTTGGAGGTAATTTAAACCCACATTAATCATAAAATTTAGTCGGTTGGTAATTTCTAATACCAGCCGTTTGGCAATGGTCGTATCTGCTTCATTGAGTTTTAATTTTTCAAAAAACGGTAGTAATTCATCAATGGGAATATTCACCAATTCGGTGATGTTCTTTCCTCCTATTTTTACATAGGTCGCCTCTTTTCGAAGTCTTCCACCCTCGCAAACATGACAGGAAGTTTTACCTCTATATCGAGCCAACATGACTCTATTTTGAATTTTATATAACTTTTGTTCTAGTTCGTCAAAGAAATCATTAATACCTCGAAAGTGCTGACTGCCTGTCCAAACTAACCGTTGTTGTTCTTTGGTTAAATCCTGATAAGGCGTATGTACCGGGAAATCAAATTTGTGAGCGTTTTGAAGAAAACGGGTCAACCATCGCCCATATTTATCTCCTTTCCAGCAAGCTACTGCCCCATCGTACATAGATTTAGATGCTAGTGGAATTACTTTGTTAGCATCAATGCCGATGGTTTGCCCATAGCCTTCACACTTTGGACAAGCCCCGTAAGAGTTATTGTAATTGAATAAATGAGGAGTAGGATCTAGAAAGCGAATATCATCCAATTCAAAGCGATTATTAAATGCCATTTCTTCTTTTTCCATGATGTCCACAATGGCTTCCCCTTCGCTTTCATAGAAAGCAGTTTGGATGGAATCGGCTATACGCTTTGTATTTTCTTCATCGTCTTTTTTAACGACAAAGCGATCTATCAATATCCGAATATCTTTATCCTTATAAATATCAACTCGTTTTTTTAATTTTAATAGCTTTCCTTCTTGTACTTCTTCAATTCGCTCTAGCTTTTTATTGACATACATTCGTGTATATCCTTTTTGCAATAGTAAATTCAATTCTTGCTCCATCAGTCGGTCGCCATACTTTTGTTGCAAAGGAATGAACAATTGCACTTTGTCGCCTTCCTTAAAACTGAGGATATAATCTGTTACATCCGATATTTGATGCCGCTTCACCAATTCCCCAGAAACGGGGGAATAAGTCTTGCCCACTCTAGCATATAACAAGCGCAAATAATCATACACCTCTGTCAATGATCCCACGGTCGAACGTGAATTAGCGGTACTTACTTTTTGCTCAATGGCAATGGCAGGACAAACCCCTTTGATGTAATCCACATCGGGTTTTTTCATCCGCATCAAAAACTGACGAGCATAGGAGGAGAGACTTTCTACATACCGACGTTGCCCTTCGGCATAAAGGGTATCCATTGTTATGGAGGACTTTCCTGATCCCGATACGCCTGTGATTACCACCAGCTGGTTTTTAGGAATGGCAAGATCCACGTTTTTAAGATTATTTGCCCTTGCGCCTTTTATGTAGATTTCCATATTTGAGGAGTCAGGGGTCAGGAGTCAGGAGTCAGAGTCAATGTCTGACTCCTGACCCCTGACTCCTGACTCCTACATTTAAACATCATAATTAATTTCCACTTCTGCTGTCTTACAATGCGCTTGGCAAGTAAGAATATATCCATCCGCTACTTCCTCATCATCCAGTGCAAAGCATGCTTCCATTTCTACTTCTCCTTTGGTCACTTTTGCCATGCAGGTAGAGCAAGCCCCAGAGGTACAGGAATAAGGTGGATCAAAATTATGGTCTAATAATACGTCTAGAATATTTTTTCCAGCTGGTACGGATACGATAATTTCTTTTCCTTCCAATATAGCTTTTACCGTAGCTCCATCTACCGCCGCTACTGCTCCCGTTTTTCCTTCTTCTTCAGGAGGAGTAAAGTATTCTTTATGGATGTTTTTGGAATCAATTCCTTTTCCGGTCAGGGCAGTTTCCACTTCTTTTATCAAGCCTGCAGGACCACAGATAAAATACTCCGCAGATTTGCCTCTAATTGTATTCTGCTCTAAAAAGTTTTTTGTTTTTGAAGCATCTATTCGACCCGTTTTTCCAGTCCAAGTTGGTTTCGCTTTTTTGAAAAAACCTCCTAGTCCACCTTGTTTTTCTAGCTTAGGCTGGCTAAGGGTATGCTCCACATACAGTTGCCCTGAATACCGTTTTTCTAAAGTAGCTAATTGGTCTTTGAAGATAATGGAATCTTCCTGGCGATTACCATACAATAAGAAGATATTACTTTGTGGTTCTTGCTCTAAAATCGTTTTAATGATAGAAAATAGTGGCGTGATGCCACTCCCCGCACCAAACAAATAGTACGTCTTTTGATTTTCCTCTTTCAAAGGGACATAAAATTTCCCTTCAGGCGCCATAACATCCACTGTATCGCCTGTCTTCAAATTACTATTGATATGATTGGAAACGATGCCCTTTTCTACTCGCTTTACAGATACGGTTAAATCCTTTTCTATGGGACTGCTACTCATAGAATACGCTCGTCTTTCTTCTTTTCCTTTGACTTCAAATCGAAGCGTGAGGTATTGCCCTTGAATATACTTGAACGTATCTGTTAATTCAGTTGGAACACTAAAAGACACAGAAACGGTATCGGCTGTTTCTTGTTGAATATTGCTTACGGTTAAAGCGTGAAATCCTTTGTCACTCATCTTTTTATTAGGTATCAGGGGTCAGAAGTCAGGGGTCAGTTCCAGATGTGTACCACCTGACCCCTGACTCCTGGCCCCTGACTCCTATCTAGAGAAAACAAAAAAACAACTCTAGCTAGGTAAAGTTGTTTTTTGGTCTTGCAAAAATAGTATTCCTATGAAGAAATTGCACTACTCTTTTACAATCATGGCATTCATTTCGGGTACTTCGTGTAAGGCTCTTTGAAAACGGTTATTACTAGCTAAAAAGATAGGATTTTTGCCAAATATGCCCGGTTCTCGCAATGCCAAGCGATACACCTTGAAAATCAGGTAAGAAATTTCTTTAATCTGTTCAATATTGTGGAAAGGGTAGCGGGCAGTTTTCCTATAATTAGTAATATAAAAAAAATCCTGATCTACTTCTACTCGCTGTAGCTTCATGATGGAAAAATACATCACCAAAGCACCCGTAAGAATAAAAGACAAAAGCATCAAGCGAAACCATAGTATAGGCATCCCTCCAACATACGCCTCTGAACTATTCATAAAGGCAATTAGCGTCAACCCAAAAAAGACTAACCAAAAGATAGGAAAAAAGATTTTGAGGATGATTGTTAGATTAGAAGAGATATTGATTGGTCTGCTCATTAGAGTTGTTTATTTGCTTATTTGTTGAACGGTTTATTGGTTTATAAGCACTAGGACACAAATAAACAGTTCAACAAATAAACAATTTCATATCACTACTTCTGGCGCTCTTATCATTTTAACAAAATTAGCAATAGTAGGTTGTAATGCTTCTCCTTTTTCTAAAGCTTTTATAAAAGCACTGCCGATAATTGCCCCACTGCTATATTGGCAAGCCGTTGCATAGGTGGCA
>CALJIQ010000508.1 GCA_937973995.1 uncultured Saprospiraceae bacterium | reverse complement strand
ACTCTAAAAAGTCTGTTTTAATGAAATATCGAAATAATTACATTAAATGTTTTTTTGTAAAATTTTGATTTTTAGCAAAGTATAGATATGCCAAATTTTAAAAATTTGGCATATCTCGCTCAAAATGACTTTTTAGAGTAGACTCAGCACTAAATTCCAAAGCAAGTGGTTCCTGAGCGTTGGTCCTTGGAATTACCCTTTCAGGTAGGCACAAAAAAAAAGACAGTGAACCGAAGCACACTGTCTTTCCCGTTAAGCGGTAAAATCTCAATTACTACTATAATTGCGATTTTCGTGCCAAATTAGACTTTAGTTGTATATGTTTGGGTATTTCGGCTTTGTGGCAGATTTGGAATTCGTTAAGAAAACTCCACCATAAAACCAAAACGCCACAATGCCACAACACCAAAATTCCTACCCCTTAAAACCAACTTGATTTACGACTACTGCGTCGTCTAGTAGTCTTGATACCAAAAACGCCGAGTAAGCCTCTGGTCAATTCTTTTGCTACGGTTCTACCTATTTCTCCAGATACTTTTTCGAAGGTAGATTTTCTGCGGCTACTGCTTTTGGTACTGGTACTTTTTGATTTTTGCTCCTTTAATTTGTCTTGATGTTCCTCCTCTTTAAATTCTTCAATCTTGCCGTTTAAAATCTCATAAGCACTTTCTCGGTCAATTTCTTCATTGTACTTTTCGATGATTTTGGACCGACTTAGAATTTCTTTGATTTCTGTTTTATTTAAAACATCCATTCTCGACTGAGGTGCTCTTAAAAGCGTATGCACAAGTGGCGTGGGATTTCCTTTTTCGCTTAAAGCGGTGACTAAGGCTTCCCCAATTCCCAAGTCGGTCAATATCTGATCTACATCGTAATAATCCGTAATTGGATAGTTTTGAGCGGCTAGTTTGATGGCTTTTCGATCCTTGGCAGTAAAGGCACGTAGCGCATGTTGAACCTTTAGTCCCAATTGACCTAGTACTGCATCTGGAATGTCAACTGGATTTTGGGTAATAAAGAAAATGCCTACCCCTTTAGATCGTATTAATTTTATAATAGACTCAATTTGATCTAGCAACGCATCAGAGGCTTCATTAAAAACCAAATGGGCTTCGTCTATAAAAATAACCAATTTAGGTTGCTCCATATCCCCTTCTTCTGGGAAGGTAGCGTAGATTTCTGCCAGCATTTGTAGCATGAACGTAGAAAACAGCTTCGGCTTATTTTGTATATCGGTTAGTCTAACAATAGAAATCATACCTTTTCCTTCACTGTCCAATCTGCAAAGGTCCTCTACCTCGAAGGATCGTTCTCCAAAAAACTGATCTGCTCCTTGTTGTTCTAAGGCAACGATTTTTCGCATGATTGCCCCTATGGAAGCGGTAGACATGCGTCCGTATTCCCCTTGAAAGTCTTCTTTGCCCTCCTCCATTACGTATTGCAAGGTCTTTTTAAAGTCTTTCAAGTCTAATAAAGGGAGGTTTTTATCATCGCAGTATTTAAAAAGAACCGATACAATGCCAGCTTGTGTATCTGTTAGCTCTAATATTTTGGATAATAAAATAGGTCCAAATTCTGAAACCGTAGCCCTCAATCTAGCTCCTGGTTCCTCTGATAAGGTCAAAAACTCAACAGGACTACCACTTGCCTCAAAAGGAATTCCAATTTTAGCATGCCGTTCATCAATTTTGGGATGTCCACCACTCGGAACAGCTACTCCACTTAAATCTCCCTTCACATCCATCAGCAACACAGGCACACTATTAGCGGATAATTGCTCTGCAATGATTTGTAAGGTCTTGGTTTTACCAGAACCCGTAGCACCTGCTATTAATCCATGCCTATTTAAAGTACCCAATGGAATCTTTACCAGCGAATTGGTTTGGCATTCACCAGCTAACATAGCTCCTCCCAGCGTGATGGTCTTGCCTTCAAAGGAGTAGCCTTCTGCGATGTCTTGTAGAAATTGATCTTTATTTGCCATTCTTTATATGTTTTAGGTTGAACGATGTTGTTCTTGTTATTTTCTGACGAGTATTTTTTGAGCAAGTCATGGACTGAATGTATAGCTGCAAAATTAAGTTTTTAGAATTTTTTCTTTTTTTATGAGAAGAAATGGAATTTTTTTCGGCCTGTTTGTAGGCTAAATAGGTTAATTTATTTTTTATAAATTTCACTATCATGTACTTTTTTGAAAATTAATTATTTGACAATCAATTTGTTGTGTTATTTTTTTTGTACAAAATTAGAAAAAATAATTTCACAAATTAGCAAAACTGTCTTTGTTCTTTCCTTGAAATAGTTAGATTATTGTAGTGTGCAAGGAAGGAAAGTGTTGAAAGAGTAAGCAAAATAGAAAAAGATGAATTCTTTAAAAAAATAATTTTGGATATGTTCATGGGATTATAATTTGTTGTTATGGAGTCGTGCATTGCACGACTTTTTTTTTGCCCCTACTGCTCTTAAATTCCAAGAACCAAATGCCAAATGCCAATTTGGACCGCTCTGTTTGGAATTGGGTGCTTGGAAATTGGAATTTCCTTTCTTGATTAAGATTTTTTCTATGTTAAAAAAAACTTAAATCATTTGTTACCTACCTTTAAAAGTACCGTCCTAAAAACGATTCCTGAATAAATACCGAACAATTCCCAAACAAGAACACTACAATTAAAAAATATGTCATAGGATTCTATGGCCCTGTCATAAAACTAATCTACAACCAAATTTTATTAGAAGAGAAAACCTTGAATGCTCTACCCTATAATATGAGGTAGGGATTCCGAATCTTTAATTTAAATACAAAACCTTTATTATGGATTTTTTAAATGATGCTTTTGCCTCCCTTTCAGGTAAAGTTGGAAATATACTACCTGGTGTACTAGGTGCTTTGGCGGTTCTTATCATAGGATTGTTCTTGGCTGGGGTAATTAAGAGAATTATTCGTGGACTACTTGCGAAAACTTCTATTGATGAAAAAATTGGAGCAAGTATGAGCACTAATTTCAATGTAGCCAATTTCGTATCTAAGTTAGTTTACTATTTAGTGGTAATCTATACGTTGATTATGGTATTGGACATGATGGGAGTTAGAGGCGTTCTAGAGCCTTTGCAAAATATGTTAAACCAGTTTTTAGGCTTCATACCTAATTTGATTGCTTCTGGTATTATTGCATTTGCAGGGTATATTATTGCGCAAATTGCTTCTGAAGCTACTGGATTTGTGTCTAACTCTGTAGAGACGTTTGCTGCTAAATCTGGTATAGATAGTGGAATCAATCTATCTAAAATTATTAAGCAATTAGTTTTCATTTTTGTTTTCTTACCTATTTTAATAGTAGCCTTGGATACACTTGGCATGGAAGCGATTTCTGGACCGGCTACTGAAATGTTAGGTACTTTCTTGAACGCTATTCCTAATATCATAGCCGCTGCTATTACAATTGGTGTATTCTTCATCGGTGGTAAATTCGTTACGGGTATGCTTACTGATTTATTGCAAAATATTGGTGTAGATGATATGGGACAGAAAATGGGTATTGCTAACATGGTTGGTAATAATTCAATCGCTAAAATGATTGGAAACACTATTTTCTTCTTTATTTTATTTACGGGTGTTATCGCTGGTGTTGACAGATTAGGTTTGGGTTCTGTAAGTAATATTTTGAATGATATTCTTGGTATTACTGGAAGAGTTGCATTTGGTGGTGTCATATTAGCAGCTGGCTTCTGGATTGCTAATTTAGCTCACGATACCTTAGCAAAGTCTGATCCTTCTATGGCAACTATTGCTAGAATTGCAGTGATGGCAATTTTCTTAGCTTTCGGTTTAAGCACAATGGGTATTGCTGATAATATTGTGAACTTAGCATTCGGCTTAACCTTAGGTGCAGCAGCAGTGGCATTTGCTCTAGCATTTGGTTTAGGTGGAAGAGAAGCTGCGGGCAAGCAAATGGAGCGATTCTTCGATAACTTCAATAATAGAAAATAGAAGGATATTTATTATCCTTCGAATTACTTCATTCGATTTTTATTTCCAATGCCTTTAATTAGGAGAGGATAGATGATATCGTTTCCTAATTAAAAGGTGTTTTAGGGATTGAACAGATTGGCGATTACTAAGTAGTCGCCAACTTTCATTTTATAGCCTTTCCTTTTCCTTCCTTATTTTTTTATTTTCCTTATTTTTATTTTTTTCTTCCTTATGCAAGCTCGGAAATTTCAAAAAATTTGAGTGTATTTGCTTGGTGCCTTAGGCGTCTCGCAAATAGGGTTCTTAGGAGGCAGGGATTTCAAAAATTGGCTTTAAAAAAGCCAATTTTTGAAAT
>CALJIQ010000507.1 GCA_937973995.1 uncultured Saprospiraceae bacterium | reverse complement strand
AAAAAGCGTTTCCTCAATTAGCTATTATTCAAAGTGCTTTTGATAAAAAACTAGTTCAAAAGGATCAGCCTTTTTCCTATAGGGCAACTATTAAAAATACAGGAGATGCGACCGCCAATAATGTACGGGTAAAATTATCGTATCCTTATAAGGTAAAAAGTTTGACTACCGATTTATTAGAGTTGGGCGACTTAGCTCCCATGCAATCTAAAGAGGTAACCTTTCAACTACTAGCTGATCGTGTCTATTTAAATGAACAAGTACCTATTGCTTTAAAGGTAGTAGAAAACACCAACCAATTTGGTACTAGTAAAAATGCAACCATTGCTATACAAAAAGAAGTAACGATTGCACCTGTTGAACCACCTGTTGTAAAGGTGGAGAAAAAACAATTAGATATTTTTTGGATCAGCCCTAATCCAGATGAATACCAAACCCAATCCCTCGCTTGGGAAGAACCCTTTATTACCATCAAACTAAAAGCAGTATCTAGTAAACCATTGACCAAACAACATTTTAGTGTCATCGGTCAAAGCAGTGGTAGAAAGATGGATAAGGTAAAACTATTACCCGCTCCCAATAATACCAAAGGACGATATAGCTATACCTATTCTACGACAGTGGATTTAAAAGAAGGCAATAATAAACTGACAGTTAAGGTAAAGAATGAAGTAGGGGAGAAACTTTCTCCTCCGCTAATAGTCAACCACAACCCTGTAAAGCCCAATCTATATATCCTAGCGGCTGGTGTGCCACACCCCGATTTACAATATGCTACCAAAGATGCAGCAGATTTTGTAAGGGCCTTTGAGCAACAAAAAGGAAAGTTATTTCATCAAGTGGATATACAGTTGCACAATACCCCTAAAGCCACTACTACCAGAGAACTAAAAATAGCCATTCAACAACTAGCTAATAAATACCAGTTAGACCAGATTACCGAAAAAGATGTTTTGCTATTGTTCTTTTCCTCTCATGGGATAGAGGATAAAAAGCGGGGCGACTTTTATATTGCAGGATCAGACCTAGACGATGTAGCGGTAAAACAAACCTCTATAGAATTTCAAAATGATGTACTGGATGTATTGGATGAAGTCAACTGCAAAAAACTCATACTAATAGATGCTTGCCAAAGTGGAGCGATCAATGAATTACCAGAGGGAACAAAAGGGACGCCTACTTTTGGTAGTGTGAATGATGCCATTATCCGCATTGCTAATGCCCAAGCAGGCTACCGACATATCGTTTCCAGTGCTGCGGATGAATTTTCTTATGAAGACCCCAGTTGGGAAAATGGTGCTTTTACAGAGGCAATCCTAGAAGCCCTATCGAATCGAACAGTAGCTACCAACAATGGCAAACAACAATCAGA
This sequence comes from uncultured Saprospiraceae bacterium, assembly GCA_937973995.1. Lineage (GTDB taxonomy): Bacteria > Bacteroidota > Bacteroidia > Chitinophagales > Saprospiraceae > JAFMDF01. The sequence continues at coordinate 3,880 of CALJIQ010000507.1, read as the reverse complement.
TTACAATAAAGATCAACTACTGACGGTAACCGAACTCTATGAGTTCATTGCCCAACGAGTACCTTATTTAGTACAAAAAGAAAAGAAGGAAGACCAGCATCCGCACATGACCCAGGCACATCAAGAAGCGGACTTTCCTTTGTTTTATTTGAAGGGAATTTGAGCCAATTTATGTACTTTAGTAGTGGAATATCCACTAAGGAAAAATAATTATCAAATTTATGACCCTACCACCTTATTTGTTTTGGGACACGGACTTATCCACATTGGATTTTCAAGAACACGCTCGTTTTGTTATCCAAAGGGTGATTCAGAAAGGTTCTATAAATGATTGGATAACCATAAAAAGATTTTACGGTTTGCCTCTTATTAAGCAAGAAATCTTACAAATGAGAACATTAGATACTAAAACGCTTCATTTTTTTAGTGTCTATTTTAATATCCCTAAATCTAAATTCAGATGCTATATTACGCAACAATCCACCCCGAAACACTACAGTTATTAAAGGATATACAAGCGGTAGATGCTTTGTCTGATTTTTATTTGGTTGGAGGCACTTCTTTGGCTTTACAAATTGGTCATAGAGTTTCAATTGATCTGGATTTATTCTCAACCTCAACAACTTCCATTGAGGCTATTCCAGACCATATCCATCCATTTGGCACTATCCGTATCTTAAATCAAACGCCCTATATTCTCAATCTTTTTATTGATGATATTAAAGTAGATTTTGTCTCTTATCGGTATCCATTTTTAATAGAGCCTCTATTGGAAGACGGGTTGAAATTAGCGACCATCCCTGATATTGCAGCCATGAAATTGGCAGCTATTACAGGCAGAGGATCTAAGAAAGATTTCATTGACTTATACTTCATCTTAAAAATTTATTCCTTACCTGAACTATTTGAGTTTTACCAAGCAAAATATCCCGATGGTTCTGATTTTTTAGTATTTAAAAGCCTTACCTATTTTGAAGATGCTGAAATAGAACCTATGCCTAAAATGATAAAGCAAGTAGCATGGGAAGAGGTGAAGCAGACTATTATAGAGACCGTTCGGAAGTCTTTCCCTTAACCTTTGTATTTCTATTTTTCTGCTTTTTTACTGAATTTTGGAAATATATGTAAACTTAACACAAAAACGATGAAGGCTTTTTTTAGATTTTGGAGAACTACCTTTTGTTTTTTTGTTCTTGCTTTGTCTTTTGGTATTGACTTACAGGGGCAAGACTGTAAGATAACTACTAGGGAAGATTTTTCAATGTGTCCTGGTGCATTAGAACTTTTTGTTACAGCAGAGGAAGGTAGTGTGTCTCAATGGGAATGGACAGGACCTAACAGCTATTCTGCGGATGAACAAAATCCAATTATAAATAATGCTATCGGTCAACAATCAGGTACATATAAAGTGAAAGCCACTTTCTCTGATGGATGTATTTCAGAGTCGCAAGTTGAGGTTTTAGTAATAGAAGATGAGATACGTCCTACAGTAGATAATTGTCCTTTATCACCATTATTTTTTTTTACTAATTTTGACAACTGCCAAGTTACAGGTATTTGGCAAGAACCAACCTTTGTAGATAATTGTGGGGATGTACTTGTTCAGCAGACTAATATGGTAGGAGATACTTTTGGTGTGGGAGATAGGGTAGTACAATATACGGGTGTAGATTTATCAGGAAATATCTCAACATGTTCATTTGTAGTATCAGTTAGAGATACGATACCTCCAACTGTTATAAATTGCCCAAATAGCATCCGTAAAAATTCTTCAGACTGTAAGATTCCAGTCACTTGGATGTCTCCTACAATAATAGATGAATGTTCTTTAGATTTTAGTATTGATTCTACCCATGAATCAGGTAGTTTTTTCTCACAAGGAGAAACAGTAGTCGCATATCTTATAACAGATGATTATGGAAATGTTAATGCTGATTGTGCATTTGTAATAGAAGTGTTTGGTGGGACTCAAATAGGAGCACCCTGCAATGACAACAACCCCAACACCCAAAACGACCAAATACAAGATGACTGCACCTGTGCAGGAACACAAGCCAACAACAACTGCCAACTAGTCTGCAATGATGAAATAAACATAGCCATTAGTTCCAACGGAGTAGTCAACTTAAACTACGGAGATATAGTAGAAGCATGGACTTGTGACCCCATACCCATTATCGTTACTGATCCTGTAACAGGAAATACTTTTGGTCCAGATACAACAGTGGTAATAGATTGCTTTAGAGAGACCATGACAGCTACCATTGCATATGAAGATCAAACTTGTGTTTCGGCTATCAATATAGTAAATGCGACTGTTCCTGCTCCTTTAGCCTTGACTTGCTGTCCGTTAGATACCACCGTCACTGCCTTACCCAATGAGTCAGGTGCGGTTGTCAATTGGACACCGCTATCTGCTATTTCTAATCCTGATAATGTTACTATAAATCGGAGTCATGCCTCCGGTGATTTTTTCCCTGTTGGGACTACGGATGTTTCGGTTACTGCGGTGAATGATTTGGGACAGAATAGTGGGTGTGCGTTTCGGGTTACGGTATTGGAGAATAATATAGATAATTTATCGTGTAGGGCTAAAGACTCCTTAATCTTAATTGACTTGTTTAATGCTACTGATGGGGTTAATTGGTCTTATTCAGAAAATAGTTTTTGGGATGGTATAAATCCTGAATTTCAACCAATTCCAAATGCAGGAAACAACTGGGACTTTAATACCCCGATCAATACTTGGCATGGGGTTGAATTAAATGATAATGGATGTGTAACTACATTAGCTTTAAATGATAACAATCTTTCTGGAGAGTTGCCAGATATTGATTTACCTAATCTTATACACTTTAGATGTTCAAAAAATAAAATTCAAGGAGTGATACCTGATTTTTCAAAACTGCCTGAACTCAAATTTTTATTCCTTCATTTTAACGATATAGTTGGCGCAATTCCTGACTTTTCAAGTGTAAGAAAATTGGAGATATTTTGGTGTAATAATAACCAAATATCAGGGGAGATTCCAGATTTTTCAAACACACCTATACTAGAATTTTTCAACTGTCAGTCAAATGATTTAACTGGTAAGATTCCAAATTTTTCAAATCTTCAAGAATTAATAAGATTCTCATGTGGGGCAAATAAACTTACTGGAAACATACCTGATTTTATAGATATACCCAAGTTAGTATCTTTCACTTGTGGAAGTAATAAACTGGAAGGACCTATTCCAAATTTTTCAAACTTACCCTTACTACAAACTTTCTGGTGTTACGATAACCAATTATCTGGCTCTATCCCTGATTTTAATGCTATACCAAATTTAGTGACTTTATCTTGTGAGTATAATCAATTAGATGGTTTAATCCCTAAGTTCGCAAATCTTCCTATTTTAGAAGAATTGATTGCCTTTCATAACCAATTGACTGGACCTATTCCAAACTTATTGGATAATAGTCAAAACCTTCAAAAGATATACTTGAACGATAATCTCCTTTCTGGCTGTTATTTAGACTTAGATGACATTTGTTCTTGGGATTTTAATGAAACCTATGAAGGGGACTTTGAAAATTCTGATGGTAATAGTATATTTTATTATGAAGAAAACGGATATAATTTTTTGCGTAATTCTTCACTACCTTGGCAAGGAGACTTTGCTAGTTTCTGCAACGGAGAATCCCAAATAGGAGCACCCTGCGACGATGGAAACCCCAATACCCAAGACGATAAAATTCAAGAAGATTGTAGTTGTCAAGGAAGTACGATGGAGGAAGATTGTCGAACTAGGGATTCGCTTGCGCTTATTGCTTTATATAATTCAACAGAGGGTGCAAACTGGACGAATACTTGGGATTTAAGCCAACCGATGGATACT
>CALJIQ010000506.1 GCA_937973995.1 uncultured Saprospiraceae bacterium | reverse complement strand
ATATTACAGGACTTTGGATTTCAAAAGAAGATTTAGCGGCAGCTGGCGTTGATGTATGTGGCGGATCTTTTGATGTAACAATCACAAGAATACATACGCCACTTGATCTAAATCCAACCTTTTTTACTCAGAATTTGGACGATGGTGCTGGAGGTACTTTAGCAGCTGCTACAAGTTATTGTAATAATGAAGAGACAAGAGTTTCTTGTACGACCACTGTCCACTTCACTGACAACACTGCTCCAATAGTAAGCATCGCCCCTGGAACACCTACTACCTTAGTTAGCTGTGATACTACCGGGTTAGCTGCTTTAATAGCCAATGCAGTGGTGATAGATAATTGTGACAAGCCTACGATCAATATCTCCATTCCTGAGCTGGAATCTGCCCCTTGTTTTGGAGAAGACAATAGGGAAGTAATTTCAATTTCATTTAATGCAACGGATGCTTGTGGCAACACTAGTAATACGGTTACGCAGGACATTACAATTGAAAGACCTTCTGTTTTTGTTATCCCAAGGGATGTTAGATTACTTTGTACTGATGAGCGACCGAACCCTACCATCGGCGTAGTAAGAGGTACGAAGAATGCCGCAGAGGAATTAATTAGAAAAGATACTGTCATACTTAGTGAAGAAGAATACCGATGTGGATATGTCCTTTCACCTGCTGAGATCGCTACTACTGCTGAAAACGACTGCGGCACCAAAGAAATTATTGCTGGAGATATACTTGATTGGTGTACCAAAGAGATAGTGTATTCTTATCAGCAAGTACTTAACTATACAGATACCATTGCCCCACAATTTACAGTGGAAGGTAGCAATTACCGAAAAGAAGAATTGAAAAATCAATTACCTAGTGAAATCATGGAAATACAATTGGCCCCTTCCTCTTGTACCTTTGATGCCACTACCCTACCCCTACCTAAGGCAATAGATAATTGTGAAAAAGAAGTACAAGTACGCCTTGAAGAAGCAGTGGCTGTGACAGAAGGATTAACAGTAGGAGTTCTGTCTGGATTGAGAGATTCTATTGATGGTACTTGGGCAGCAGCAGCTAATTCCCTTACTTGTGATACATTCCGACTGATGTATATAGCAGAAGATGCTTGTCATGAACAACCCATCAATGACACGATTTACTGCTTCGTTGCTATAACTGATCATACAGAGCCTTCTGCCATTTGTGTGGATCAATTGAATGTCAGTCTTGGAACGAATGAGGCTAGAGTGCATGCAAGCGATATAGACGCTGGAAGTTCAGATGCCTGTGGTATCGTTGATCTTTCAATTAGAAGAATGCCAGAAGAAGGTAAAGCAGGTGATGCATACACCGATGACCTCACTTTCTCTTGTGAAGATACGCACCAACAAATCCCAATAGAGTTAAAAGTAGTAGATCCTAAAGGGAACGAAAATTTCTGTTGGGTGACAGTCATCATAGAAGATAAATTAGCTCCTATTTGTGGAACCTTAGAAGATCAACAAATGGCCTGCGATGAAGCACATTTAGCATCACTTGGAGCAACTACCGATACAAACGGAGATGGTACCATGGAAGATTCAGAGTGGCAAGACTTAGATGCTAGTTGGGACGCACTATTTGGTGATCCATTAGCAGCCTGTATTGATAATGTAGGCGATTGTCAACAACTGGTAATCGAGCAACAATATCAATTAATTACTGAGCATTGCGGTACAGCTATCGCAAAAAGAAGATATAGAGCCATAGATTGGAACGGCGAAGGAAATCGGTCCAATTGGGTAGAACAACATATTTCCATTGAGTATGTACCTAACTGGTCTATTGATTTACCAGCGGATTGGGTAGGTACTTGTGGCGATGAAATTCCTGAGACTACTACCCTTGATATCGAGTATGGGGCTTGTGATAATATTGCGTTTGAAACAAGTGATGAAGTGTTCACAACTGTTGCGGGAGCTTGCGAAAAAGTACTCCGTACCTTCACTATCACTAATTGGTGTATTTATACACCCAACCAAGTATCTACTATTGTTGAGCGACCATTAGTCAATGGATTTGTCAGAGAGGGCTTCTCCATTTCGTCAGAAGACTTTGGCGATGTTGGACAAATAAAGTACACGCAAATACTAGAATTAAAAGACGAAGAAGCACCTATCGTAACACTTAGTGAAGTGACTCCTTGCATTACTGGTTTAGGAAGTCAGGATGGTTGTAATGAAAGAAAATTCTTTTTCGCTACTGCCACAGATTGTAATGAGGAGGCAGCCAATCATCTTACTTATCAATGGACGATCCTAGAAAATGGAGTAGCCGTAGAAAGTGGGTCAGACAACCAGTTTGGTTGGTATGTTCAGCCAAAGGCTGCTAGTGGCATTACCTATACGGTTAGATGGCGAGTAAGTGATCTATGCGGCAACCATACTTGGGAAGAAGCAGACTATGATTTCATAGACTGCAAGCAACCAACGGCTTATGCCCTACATGGCATCAATGTTAGCCTGATGGCAACTGGCATGGTGGATATCTGGGCTTCTGATCTTAATCAAAGTAGTTTCGATAATTGCACCCAAGCTAAGGATCTTCGATTTGGAATTTGGCATCCAGCTATATCTGGACCAGCACCAACCACCTCTGAGGAAGTATTGCAGCTTGATGATAACTTGACTTTTACTTGTGCTACTTTAGGGACACAGGCAGTGAGGTTGTATGTAATTGACCAAGATAATAACTGGGATTACGCCACTACTTATGTCATCGTTCAAGACAATCTAGGTGCTTGTACAGGAGCAACCTCTGATGAAAATGACGTGATGGTCAGCGGTACGATAATGGATTGGAAAGGGAATACCGTCGAGCAGGTGGAAGTGATAAGTGAAGATGAATCTCAAGACTTAATGGGGCAAATGGAAACACAAGCAGCAGGTCAGTATGCCTTCTCCTTGCCTATGTTACAGGATTACACAATCACACCTAAAAAGGATATGAATCCTTTAAATGGGGTAAGCACTTTTGACTTAGTATTAATGTCCAAACATATTTTGGGAATCAATACTTTCCAAAATCCTTATCAATGGATTGCAGCGGATGTAAATCGTTCTAGTACCATTACCGCTTATGATATGGTACAAGTAAGGAGGTTGATTTTAAATATAGAAACGACTTTCTCCCATAATACTTCTTGGCGATTTGTAGAGGCAGACCATGAGTTCACAACTGCCAATCCTTTAACAGAAGAATTCTCTGAGAAGGGGATTATTAGTAATCTACATCAAGCGATGCAGATGGACTTTGTAGCTGTGAAGGTAGGTGATGTGAACGGAAATGCTCAGCCTAATAGCTTACAGACAGCAGAAGTTAGAACTAGTCCAGAATTATTTACGATTGAAGCACAAGATAAATATATAGTTAAAGGAGAAACCGTCGAGGTTGTATTTTCAACTAAGCAACTACAACTTATCGAAGGATATCAATTCACCTTAGATTATGAAGGATTAAAAGTAAATAATTTAAGAGGTGACTTAATGGGAATTGAGCACTTCGGCTTGCATGAATTAGACAAAGGATTCTTAACGGCTAGTTGGAATCATACAGCTAAAACGAGCATTAATGAGACATCAGAAGTAGAAGCGATTAACTTGTTTACTGTTCAGTTTCAAGCCAATAGATCAGGTCAATTAAGTGACTTATTACAAATCACTCAACAGCCAACTATTGCAGAGGCTTATGACAAACAGGGTAATTCACTAGCAGTAGCCTTAGACTTTACACAGGCTATGAGTACGGAAGTTTTTGAATTATACCAAAATCAACCGAATCCCTTCCACGGCCAAACGACTATTTCGTTCTTCTTACCAGATGATAGCGACATAGCTTTGGTTCTTCGAGATGAAACAGGTAGAACTTTAAAGACGATTAAAGACTTTAGAGCGGCAGGTAGAAATCAGATTGTCTTAAAAGACCTCCCTAGCCACAAAGGATTTATTTATTATCAACTAAACACCAAATTTGGGTCAAAAACTAGGAAGATGATCCAAGTAAAATAATACTAGAAGACCATTTGTAATAACTTTTCATGGAATTTTCAAAGCAGTCTCCTTCACGGAGACTGCTTTTTTTATAACTTTATTTGTATTGGAGTTTTGACAAAACTCATTTCAGTTTATTTGTGCCTCGTTGGCTGGCGCCAACTCAGCACAAATAGGGATTTTTGAGGCAGAAATTTTTGAAATTGGCTTTTCAAAGCCAATTTGAAAAATTTCTGCCTCAAAAGAACCCCTTTTGCGAGACGGCGACTAGCCGTCGAGCAAAAAAAGTGAAGTTGTCAAAACTCTAAATTTGTAGAAGGATCAAAAAAGAGCGTATTATTTTCAATTAATTAGTACATGAAAAAGGAATTACTACTGTTATTTAGTCTATTCTGCTTTTGTAGTTTACAGGCTCAAAAAATAAAATATTCTAAAGAAATGCTCCTAAAGATGGAGGATATAGAAATAGATATTTTTGAGCCGTTAGAAGGGAAATATAAGAGCAAACGATCTACACAAAACGACTACCAACAAATTGACCACACCATCTATTCTAAAAAGGAAGGATTAGAAATCAGATATGCCATACTACCTGCAAGAAAAACAGACCCTTCTACACAAGTACCGCATGTAGAATTCATGCGAGTAATTTCTTCTATTGCACCTAATGAAGAAGAGACCCCCGTCACGGTGCATACCATTCCTAAAAGCATATTGAGCAAACAATTCAATGCAGATTGGGGAAGTATTGCTTATTTTAAGCCCAAACCAAGTTTTTCAGATCAACAGCATTGCCGACTATTGAGTTTATTTTCTGAGGATAGAGGAACCATTCATATTTTTTATCTATTCGATGAGCCTAGCAAACACCTTGATACTCGATTTTATTCCGTTCGATTTGAACAAGCTTTATGATTTCTGATTACCCGAATACAATATGCGTACCACCCTACTCCTAACTTACTTTCTGCTCTCTGTGCAACCTTTAGCAGCGCAATTATCAGGCTTCCAAGTACCTGCTGGTAAGGAAAAAGTAGAAATCCCTTTCCGTTTTGAAAATAACTTCATCTTGATTGATGTGATGTTTAATAAGATATTTCCGCTCACTTTTATTTTTGATACGGGTAGTGAAAATACTGTATTGACACACAAAACTTTTGCTGATTTATTAGATGTAGATTATGAGCGAAATTATAAAATTATGGGAGCTGATTTACAGCAGGAATTATTGGTTCATTTGGCTAGGGGGGTACAACTGGATTTAGCGACCGTCCCTTCTAACAAAGTTCCCCTTTTAGTTTTAGAAGAAAATTATTTTCAATTTGAAAAATATACGGGCATTAAAATACAGGGTATTTTGGGGATGGATTTATTCAAATTAGTGGTTATTCAAATTGATTATAAAAGAAAAAAATTAGTCCTTTACCGACCCGATAATTTTAAAATAGACGATACTAAATTCAAAAAATATCCTATAGATGTATATAGAGGGAAAGCCTATCTAACGGTTGATGGAACAATAACACGATCTGATACCATCCCCTTAAAATTACTAATAGATTCAGGGGCTAATATTGCCTTACTATTACACAATGATTCGGACAGTTCTATTACCCTTCCGCCTAAATTAATCCCTGGAAAATTAGGAGATGGCTTGGGAGGCTATATTGAAGGCTATATGGGACGAACGTACCGACTACATATCGATCCATTTGAATTCTCTAATATTACCACTCATTTTCAAGAAGTCCCTGTTACCTTAGATTCTCTCAATCTAAATAATCGAAACGGGATTCTAGGGAATGAAATTTTAAGTCGTTTTAATGTCATCCTTGTGCCTTATAAAAATGAGTTATATCTAAAACCTGAAAGAAAGTATAATCGAAAATTTAACTACGACAAAAGCGGTATCACTTTGATCGCTTCTGGTTTGGGCTTAAACCAATTTACGGTTGTAAGTATCATTCCCAATTCTCCTGCCGCAGAAGCAGGCTTACAAGTTGGTGATGAAGTGCTATCGGTCAATTTTTTACCTACTCGTTTTTATGGGTTAAATGATTTACTGTGGAAATTTCAAAAACGCAGTGGCAAACAATTTCGACTAAAAGTGCTAAGGGATGGAAAAGAGCTTATTATTCGGTTTCGGTTGCGAGAGTTGATTTAGGGGATGGGGAAAGCTCTCTATCTATTATTCATTTCCCGCTAAGTCTAACAAAGGTTTCGCAAAGTCTCGTAAAGGTCTAACTTAGCGTTTCTTTGCGAAACCTTGGCGCAACTTAGCGGGAAATAATTCTAGATACGTTACGTCTTACTAAATTCCTTAAGAGGATATGAATTCAATTTCATACCTTCGTAAAAACGAAACGTATGAAATATCATTTATTATTCTTACTACTACTCGGACCATTTGGTCTTTCCGCCCAACAACTAAAAGTTCCCACCTTAAGTCCTCGCTCTGAAATCAAGCAGGAAGTAGGGCTTACTGAAATTAGTCTATCCTATGCTAGACCTAGTGCGAAAGGAAGAACCGTTTTTGGGAAATTAGTGCCATTCGGAGAAATGTGGAGAACGGGAGCAAATGCCGCTACTCAATTGACTTTTTCCGAAGAAGTTCAAATTGCTAATCACACTATTCCAGCAGGCACCTATGCCATTTATACGATTCCCACCCAAGAAGAATGGACCATCATTATTCATAAGAAAACCAATTTTAGAAGTATTGCAGGTGGTAGGGTGAAGCCCGAAAATGATGCTTGTCGATTTACCGTAAAGCCGATTACAAATCCTTTGAAAATAGAGACCTTTACCATGCAATTTACAGGTATTCATACCAAAGGATTATCCGTAGAATTAGCATGGGAAAATACGATTATCCGTTTTCCAATTGTAGTAGAAGTAGATAAACATATCGAGTCCCAAATGGCTAGTTTGTTACAAGAACCTGATTCTATTTCACATAGAACTTATTTTAGAGCAGCAGAATATTACTTACACAACCAAAAAGATTTAAACCAAGCACAAACATGGATAGATGCTGCCCTAACTAAAAGTGAAAATAACTTTCGATATGGCTTATTAAAATCTAAACTATTTGCTGCCCAAGGAAATCTAGATGCTGCCATCAATGCCGTACAACAAGCTAATCAATGGGCAACTGCTGCTAAGAATGAAAATTACATAGAGCAAACAGCCGTGTATTTAAAGAGCATTCAAAAACCAAAAAAGACCTTAGCTTCCATAGACGGTCATTCCCTTCTAGCAAAAAGCATTCAATACCATGATCCGACTAATCAATGGCAAAACTTTAAAGCTACGCTCTATTTAGAACAAACTCGTCCAAGCTCAGATAAAGTAGCAACCAGCGATGTTATTTTAAATTTACCAGATAGATATTTCAAAGTAATTGATCGACGAGGAGGGTCGAATATACAACGAGAAGTAGATGGAGAAAACTGCCATAATACACTTTCTGGCAAATCCAGTTTTACGGATGAAGAAAAGAAAAAACATAGACTCACCTGTGAACGAGCCAAAATGTATCGAGATTATTTTTCTTATTTATATGGCTTACCCATGAAATTGAAAGACAAGGGCACTCAGATTGATAAGGAAGTATATACTACTGAATTTCAAGGAAAGAACTGCTTAGCGATGCGAGTAACCTACGAACCCTCCGTAGGAGAGGATATTTGGTATTTCTATTTCCACCCTACTACCTATGCCTTAATTGGCTATCGCTTCTACCATGAGGAAGCTAAAAATGACGGAGAGTATATCACCTTAGAGGGAGAAGAAATGGTTCAAGGCATTAAGATACCTAAAGATCGCCATTGGTATTACAACAAGGATGATAAATTCTTGGGAGCTGATTTGTTGGTACGTGGAACTACTTTGAGATAGGTTGATTGATTATTTGCAAATTACGCTTAATAGCTTTGGGCAAATAATCAATAATTAGTAATTAATAATCACCCAACGATAGGCGTTCCCAGAATCACCCGAACCTCAGGTGGTATTTGTACTTTCACCTTTACAATAAGTGGATCAGGACAAGTAGCGCCGATTTTATCATGTAAATCTATCGTAGTTTGAATGGCTTTGAAAACGGTATTAATCGGGCGATTAAGTTTATTTTCGGCAAGGATGGTATCAATTTTCTCTTTTGAGAAATCCGCCATCTTTCCACGCATCTCTACTTCTAAGGAAGGACTTAAGCCCATTCCCATTCCAAAACTAGTAATTAACAAACCATTCGCCTCTAGCTTTGGGAATACCGTGATCCAATCTTCAATGAGTTGATAGCCTTTTTCCTTGGTGGATTCACCGAAGTTATTCGCCTGATCGGCAACTACATCAGAGAGTTGTTGAAGTCTTTCTAGTAATTGATCTATCATATTAGTAAAATTAATACTTATTTCATTTAAAAAGTGCCTAAACTTTCTTTATTTGCAAGTGTTTAATTCTACTTTACACCCTTTTCAATGTACAATGGGTAATTTACAATGAACAATTGTTTAAAAAATTAAGCAACCCATTTTTTTTAGTATTGCTAATTGCACATTGATAATTGAGGTTCTTTGGCCTATTACGTGAAAGAACCATAATTGATAATAATGAGTCGAGCAAGAACACTAAGCGAGTTAAAAAAATCAGGTTATCAGCCAAAATCTGTTAAAGAGGAACTAAGAGATAATTTAATTCAAAAACTATCCAGCAAAGAGCCAGTCTTTGAGGGTATTCTAGGATTTGAAGATACCGTTATTCCTGATATGGAAAGAGCTATTCTTTCCAAGCATAATATCATCTTATTAGGATTAAGAGGACAGGCAAAGACTCGTTTAGCTCGTTTGATGGTAAATTTGCTGGATGAGTATATTCCTATTGTAGCAGGCAGTGAATTAAATGATGATCCTTTGCAACCCATTTCTCGTTTTGCCAGAGACCTGATCGCTGAAAAAGGAGATGATACGCCAGTCGATTGGGTGCATAGAGACGAGCGGTATGTAGAGAAATTAGCAACCCCTGATGTAAGTATAGCCGACTTAGTTGGCGATGTGGACCCCATCAAAGCAGCTACCTTAAAGCTCCCCTATGCGGATGAACGAGTGATCCATTTTGGCTTAATACCTAGGTCCCATCGATCTATTTTTGTCATCAACGAATTACCAGATTTACAGGCTAGAATCCAGGTATCTTTATTCAATATGTTACAGGAAGGCGACATGCAGATTCGAGGATTTAAATTGCGGTTGCCATTGGATATACAGTTTGTATTCACTGCCAACCCTGAAGATTATACCAATCGAGGAAGTATTATCACGCCATTAAAAGATCGTATTGAAAGTCAGATTCTAACCCACTATCCGAAAACCCTAGAAATTGCTCGAAAAATCACGGAGCAAGAAGCCAATCTTGCCCCCGAACAACAAAGTAAAATTGAAGTTCCAGATATATTAAAAGACCTATTGGAGATGCTTTCTTTCAAAGCCAGAGAAAGCGAGTTAATCGACGAGAAAAGTGGGGTCTCTGCCCGATTGAGTATATCTGCATATGAGAATTTACTCTCTTCTGCTGAACGAAGAATGCTCATTAATAAAGAAAAGAAAACCGTTGCTAGAATTACCGACTTTTGGGGCGTCGTACCTGCCATTACTGGAAAAGTGGAATTGGTGTATGAAGGCGAGCAAGAAGGACCTTATAGTGTCGCTATGCACCTATTAGGCAGTGCAATCAAAGAGAAATTTCTAGAATTTTATCCCAATCCAGATAAACTTAGAAAAGGAAGAGATAGAGACCCTTATGGTACGATAAGAGCTTGGTTTTCGGGTGGCAATACCATGGAAATATTAAATGATGCCAAAGACGGGGATTACAAAAAGGCATTAGAAGCAGTAGCAGGACTGAAAAAATTAGCGGAATCAGCTAAGGTTCCTAAAGGAGAGTTATTGACTTACATGGAACTCATTTTACACGGACTAGCTGAATTTAATGTCATCAATAAAGACTATATAGAATCCAAATTCTCTTTCCACGATATGCTGGCTAATATGTTAGATGACTTGGACGATGACGAAGGGTTGGACTTTTAAATAATTGAGAATGGAAAATGGAAAATGGAGAATTATACTAGATGTTGACACAAAATTATCTGTATAAGTCACGCTAAGAATTCTCAATTCTTCATTCTCCATTCTCCATTAATCATCCATATTGTTTAGTATAGTATTTTTGATAGGCACCAGAAGTTACATTCTCCATCCATTCCTCATTATTCAAATACCACTCTGCGGTTCTTCGCATCCCTTCTTCTGGTTGAACCGTTGGTTCCCAGCCCAATTCATTTTTAATTTTTGTAGCATCAATGGCGTAGCGTCTATCGTGCCCTGCACGGTCTTTTACGAAAGTGATTAACTTTCTAGCAGACCCTTCTGGGCGACCTAAAAGATCATCTACGGTATCACAAAGTGTTTCGACTAATTCGATATTCTTACGCTCATTATTTCCTCCTATATTATAGGTCTCGCCGTCTTTTCCTTTGTGGAAAACCTCATCTATAGCCGTTGCATGATCGCCTACCCACAGCCAATCTCTGGTGTATTTGCCATCTCCATAAATCGGTAAAGGCTTATTGTGTTTGATATTGTTAATAATTAAAGGGATCAACTTCTCTGGAAATTGACAAGGGCCGTAATTATTAGAACAATTCGACAAAACAACAGGCATATGATAAGTATGGAAATACGCTCTTACTAAATGATCAGAACTTGCCTTAGAAGCAGAATAAGGAGAACGTGGGTCATAAGGCGTTTCTTCCGTGAATAAGCCAGTCTCCCCTAGTGTACCATATACCTCGTCCGTTGAGACATGATAGAAACGTTTCCCTTCAAAATCCTTCCAATTAGCTCTTGCCGCATTCAACAAATTAACGGTCCCTACAATATTCGTCATGATAAAACTCATCGGGTCAGAAATAGAGCGA
>CALJIQ010000505.1 GCA_937973995.1 uncultured Saprospiraceae bacterium | reverse complement strand
GTAAAATTATGAAAGTGAACTAATTGTTTATTTGTGTAACTGTTTATTCGTTTACAAGCTATACTTAGATAAACAGTTCAACAAATAAACAATTAAACAGTATTGTAAAATCACTTTTTTATCCCGTTCCAAGTATAAATTGTGTTTTTATAGTAGGTACGGTGCTATGCATATTGAATCCCTTCGGGATTTTGTTTTCAAAATCCCACTCTCAACATACCTATTACAAATCAAATTTTATGCCTTGTGCCAACGGTAATTTCGTTCCATAATTAAGCGTACAAGTCTGGCGACGCATATATGCTTTCCAAGCATCCGAACCACTCTCTCGTCCCCCACCTGTTTCTTTTTCACCTCCGAATGCACCACCGATTTCTGCTCCGGAGGTACCGATATTGACATTGGCAATGCCGCAATCAGAGCCGTTATAAGAAAGGAAATTTTCTGCTTCTCGCATATTCAAGGTAAAAATAGCAGAGGACAATCCTTGAGGAACGCCATTTTGAATGGCGATCGCTTCTTCTAAATCCTCATAAGGCATGACGTATAAAATAGGCGCAAAGGTTTCGTGTTGGACCACCTTCATGCTAGGCTTTGCCGCGATAATAGTTGGAAGCACGTAACATCCTGATTGATAGTTCTTGCCTTTTAATACTTTATTTCCATAGAGCACTTTTCCTCCTTGTTTCACGGCTTGCTTGATCGCAGTTGTATAGCTTTTTACCGCATCTTTATCAATTAAAGGCCCTACATGGTTATGTTCATCTAAGGGATCGCCAATGCGCAATTGCCCATAGGCTTTGACCAATTTATTGACTAGGCTTTTGTATTGTTTTTTATGAATAATTAATCTTCTAGTAGTCGTACATCGTTGTCCTGCGGTGCCCACTGCCCCAAAAACAATGGCTGGAACGGCATGAGACAAATCTGCATTTTCCGATACGATAATGGCATTGTTCCCTCCTAATTCTAAGATGGTTTTGCCCAATCTTTTACCAACTGTTTCGGCAACACTTTTACCCATTCGAGTAGAACCTGTTGCCGAAACTAGGCTCACTTTTGGATCAGCTGCCATTTTCTGACCGATCGCTCTATCACCAATTACTAGATTAGAAATTCCTTCCGGCAGGTTATTTTCTTTTAAAATGGTTTTGAAGATTTCCTGACAAGCAATTGCCGTGAAGGGCGTTTTTTCGGAAGGCTTCCACACACATACATTTCCACAAATCCAAGCAATGGCTGCATTCCAAGACCAAACCGCCACTGGAAAATTAAAGGCTGAGATAATGCCCACTATACCTAATGGATGCCATTGCTCAAACATCCGATGCTGTGGTCGCTCGGAATGCATCTGTAAACCATATAATTGACGAGACAAGCCTACGGCAAAATCGCAAATATCAATCATCTCTTGCACTTCTCCATAGCCTTCTTGCAGACTCTTGCCCATTTCATAACTGACCAATTTTCCCAAAGATGCTTTGTTCGCCCGCAAGGCATCCCCAAATTGTCGGACAATTTCCCCTCTTTGAGGAGCCGGCATAGATTTCCAGATAGGAAATGCTTTTTCTGCCGTTTTGATAACTCTGGAATAAGCACTGGGCGTTGCCATTTGAATCGTACCAATCTCTTTTCCATCAACAGGAGAGGTGATCGTAACCGTATCTCCTTTGCTCGTCCACTCCTTTTGTCCAGTACTGGAATTGGGATAGGGCGCTTTTAAATTAAATTTGTTAAGTAGGTCCGTCATTTTTATTTTTTTTCAAAGCTGAACTAGCAGTTAGGAACGACGCACAAATAACTTTTACATTAGACTTGTTACCCTTTAGTAAACAGCCGTCTGAAAATATCTTTTTCGCTATTTTCCTTTAAAAAATAAGTCCGTAGCTGGGCTATGCACTGATTTTTTAAAGAAAACTATCGAAAAAATCTAAAATTCATACAACCATTTCTTATTTATCCCTCGTTCCTTATTAAGAGGATGTCTAAAATCAAAACTAAAAGTACTTTAAATAATAAACAACTAAGTAGTCGGACAAGATGTATAATGATGATAATCTGCTATTTTTACGATCGAAGTTACTCTTCTAGCAACGCTGGTGGACTACTGACTTCATTAATCGAAATAGATTCTTTGATATATTCCCTGAAATACGACAGATGGCAAATCAGTTTGGCATCGAGCCAACCTGATTTGCGTGGCTATCTCATAACATAAATTACAAGAAGCAATACAGAATTTGGTTCTTTGACATATCCCATGAAAAATCAACTCGTCCGATGACTAGCGTCGTCGGATGAGCTGATTTTAGCCATCCGACGACGAAGTCATCGGACGGTTAAAATCTTATTCCACGGGATTTGTCAGAGAACCCAGAATTTTTAACCACATAGTCTTTTGTCTATGTGTACTTAGTGACTTTGTGGTTCAATTAAATGTTGCACTATTTTGTAAAATTAGACTTATGAGATCGTCTCTTTCACTGAAGTGATCTCGATGTACACTTCAGAGAAGGAATTACGGAATTTACTAAAGTATCACAAACTACAATATGAAACTCATAAGATTCGGCAAAAAAGGAAAAGAAAAACCAGGGGTAGAAATCAATGGTAACCGCTATGATTGTTCCAAGTATTTTACTGATTGGAACCACGATTTCTTTCAATATGGCGGCCTAAAAAAATTAAAAAAAGTAGTCAAAGAAAATAAGTCAACACTGCCCAAAGTGGCAAAGGCAAAACGCTTAGGAAGCCCCATTGCTCGGCCAGGGATGATTATGTGCATAGGTCTTAACTATTCCGACCATGCGAAAGAATCTGGTATGGAAGTACCTACAGAACCGATCGTATTCATGAAAGCGGCGAATACAATGGGTGGCCCATTTGACGAAGTAACCATTCCTAAGAATAGTACGAAAACAGATTGGGAAGTAGAATTGGGAATCGTCCTACAAAAGGATGTGTTGTATCTTAAAAATGAAAAGGAAGCGGAGAAAGCGATAGCGGGTTACTGTGTGATCAATGACATTTCAGAGCGGGAATTTCAACTAGAAAAAGGAGGACAATGGGTAAAAGGAAAATCCTGCCCAGGGTTTACCGCAGTAGGGCCTTACTTAGTACCTAAGGCGGAAATTTCAGACGTACTTAACCTCAAAATGAAGCTCCGAGTAAATGGCAAGACCAAGCAAAATGGAAATAGTAAAACCATGATTTTTAAACCGGCTTATGTCGTGTGGTATTTATCCCAATTTATGAAGCTAGAAGCAGGGGATTTAATCTCTACAGGTACGCCTCCGGGAGTTGGTTTGGGTTTTTCGCCCCCTCAATATTTAAAAGATGGAGATGTGGTGCAATTGAGCATTCAAGGATTGGGTCAACAACAACAATTATTTAAAACTTATTCGAAATGATCAACTCTACTTTTAGTTTACAAGACAAGGTTGCCATTATTACGGGTGGCGGAAAAGGAATAGGGGAGAGTATGTGTAAGGTATTTTCAAAACACGGTGCCCTTGTTCACTTGTTGGATATTGATATAGAGAACGGAAAGCGAGTGGTGGAGGAAATTAAAACAGCAGGGGGACAAGCATTTTTTCACGAATGTGATGTAAGTGAGCATGAAGCGACGGGGAGTGTTTTTCAAAAAATATATGCGCATTCCAATGGCTTTCATATTTTAATCAATAACGCAGGCATTGCTCAAATTGGAAATGTGGAAAATACGACGGTCCAAAATATGGACAGGATGTATCAGGTCAATATTTTGGGTGTCTATAACTGTTTGCACTTTGCTATTCCCTTGATGAAGCAATCGGGTGGGGGGGCTATTATCAATTTGGCATCCATCGCATCCGTCGTAGCATTGGAAGATCGCTTTGGGTACGCTATGAGTAAAGGAGCGGTTTATACGATGACTTTATCCATTGCAAAAGATTATATTAAGGATAATATTCGTTGCAATTCCATTGGTCCTGCGCGTGTGCACACCCCTTTTGTAGATAACTACTTAAAACAAAACTATCCAGGGAACGAAGCCGAAATGTTTAAAAAATTATCGGCTACCCAACCTATTGGACGAATGGGGCAGCCTCAGGAAATTGCCCATCTCGCCTTATATCTTTGTTCGGATCAAGCCTCTTTTATTACCGGTAGCTTTTATCCTATTGATGGCGGTTTTATTAATTTAAATGGGTAGTGGATGAGTCAATTAGAGACTAGATGAGGTCAGAATTTTAGTATTTTTAATTTCTATTGCTTATTTTACATTCCTATTAACTTTACGCTAATAATGCATTACTAGTAATTGTGTACTAAAATTAAAATTGAAAACATCCATGAACAAACAACAAAAATTTGAAGCTCTATTGGTAAATAAATATGGGCAATACGTAACAAATAAACTTTACTCAAATGGAGAATTACTACCAGAAAATATTACTTCTTGGAACAAAGTTGCTAAAATTGAAATAGAAAAACATTTAGAAAATCTACTTGTTCAAATATT
>CALJIQ010000504.1 GCA_937973995.1 uncultured Saprospiraceae bacterium | reverse complement strand
TGCTGTCGTTTTGCTTGCTGGTCGGATTGGTCAACAATGAGTAGGAGACGATTTTCCCAACGGTATTGTTGGAAGTCTTGGCTATGTAGTTGCATACTAATCAGTGAGAAAAATAGGAAGAAAAGTATTCGCATGGTTTTTAAGGTATAACCAAATTGGTTGAAAAATGTTGTGTCGCTATGATGTTGGTACTTTTCAGTGACCGTTATCTCATTTTTTAGGAAGCAGGAAATATTTTTTTGGAAAGCTGGTAATTACATAGGGTTCCTTTTCTGATAGCTGCATAATCTTTGGCGGAAGAGAACTCCCAGTCCGTAGCTTTATCAACTAACCCCGCTTTTACTGGGTTATCATGAATGTAATGAAAACATTGCCAAGCATAATCATTGTCTGGTTTGAATATCAAATCCTGATGGCGACTATTTATCGTAACAAATTCCTCTATCCAACCATTTTTAGCTTTTGTTTTTGATCGAAATAAGGAGCCTTTTCTGCCGTATTTCTTGTTGATGGCTTTGGTGTAGCTGGAGAGGAGGGTGGCTATTTCTTGATTTAATCGCTTTTGTTTAGTAGTATCCTTAATGGCAGACACCTCAGAGGTGGCTGACATTTGATCGTCAGTTTTACTTTTTTCTAAGATGTCAGCCATTTTGGAAATGTCTGCCATCTGGGATTTGTTTATGGGCTTGGGAACAGTCCCTTCCAAGATTCCACTTTCCTTCGGCACCAACAACCAATGAAAGTGGTTAGGCATCAAACAATAGCAGAGAACATCCGCATAAGGTAAAAGATGCTTTCGCATTTTACGCAGGAAGAAGAGATAATTTTCTCGCTCAAAGAAGATAGATTGGCTATTGTTCCCTTGGTTATAGACGTGGTAAATTAAGCTTTGCTCAAAGTGCATGATTGATATGTTTAGATTTTGAGCAGTGAAAATAAAAAAAATAGGCGAGTTGGGTATAATAAATGTCTGCCATTTTGCCTACCACTAAGCAAGCCGCAAATGTCAGCCATTAAGAGATCGACGACTCTCAATAACAACCGTCAATAATATCAAAGCCCCACCAATCAAACTTCGACCAGAAGGAATTTCGTCTAAGAAAAGCATAGCGACAAGAATTCCGTAAATGGGTTGGGTACTAGCCATGATACTAGCCGTACTCACGGAAAAGTGATTCAGACTTTGGATAAATAAGGTATGTCCAATGGCCGTAGTAATCAAACCCAAAAACAATAAATAGGGCAATTGGGGAACCACTTCTTCCGCTTGGTAAATCCACAGCATCGGCAGTAATAAGATCATGGTGATCCCTAATTGATAAAACATCAAAATGGAACTATTGAATGCTTCAATTTCTGATTTCAATAATAAATTACGAATGGACCATGCCAAGGCGGCTACTAAGCCCATCAATAATCCTTGGGTCATACTATTCTGGAAATCGAAGGAGGGAGCTAGAAAAAAAATACCGATCAAAACTAGACCACCTAATAAAATATGAATTCTTTGAAAAGGTGTTTTTAAAAAAATAGGCTCAAGAAAGGTGGTCATAATCGGAAAGGTAAACAAAGCGAGCATACCGATAGCGACATTGGACCACTGGAGCGCATAAAAATAGCAGACGAAATTAATCGTCAAGAAAATACCAGAGCCAATAATGACCCCTCCATATTTTCGAAGGTCAAAATGGAAGGAATAGCCCTTCCAATAACAAAATAAACCAAGCCCAATAAAGGCGATCAAGGCTCGATACCAAATAGTCAGTGGAGGTGGCAAACTAATAAAGCGTCCCAAACTACCAGAAGTGCATAAGCACAGCATAGCAAAATTGAGAAATAAAATATGTTGGAGTTTCTGGTTCTTCATGTGGTACTTGTCTGCGCCACAAAGTACATTTACATTTTGATTTTAATACCAAGTTCATGACGAAAAAAGAAATCATCCATCAATTAGACATTCACTACACTGCTTTTCTTGCTTATGTAAGTGGACTATCCGAAGGAAAATACCAATATAGCTATCAGCAAAAATGGACGGCAGGTCAGCAATTGGAACATATTATAAAGAGTATTGCTCCGTTGGTCCAGTTTTATAGCCTATCTCCCAGTGCGATGGAAAAAATATTTGGCAAAACTCAACGGACTAATCAGTCTTACGAACAATTAACAGCAAATTACCAAGAAAAATTAGCAGCAGGCGGAAAAGCCCCTAGTCAATTTTTACCCAAACCCAACTCTTTCGAGCAAAGAACCGCGTCCCTAACCAAGCTACGCCAATTAATAGATCAGCTTAAAGAAATTATTCAAAAAACTAAGGAAGACGATTTGGAACAATTGCTCATCCCCCACCCCTTGTTAGGCAATCTCACCTTAAAAGAGATGTTGTACAATGCCATCTACCATGTCCAACATCATCACCAACAAGCGATAGCTTACCTGAACAAACAAGGGATCACCTATCAGTTGGTCCAAATCAATATCGCTCGCATGAAAGGCGTGAATATCGAAGACCCCATCATGAAAGAATTTGTGGATAACTTGGATGCAATCAATCAAATAGCAGAGTCCAGCGAAGGGTTTGTCTGGCGATTACAAGATGAGGAGAATAATGCCACCAGTTTTAATCCGTATCAGGATGAACAAGTAATTATCAATATTTCCGTTTGGAAAAACGTAGCCGCATTAGAACAATATGTTTTCAAAACGATGCATGCTGACTTTATGAAGCGACGTAGGGAATGGTTTCAAAAATTTGGAGAAGCTTATGTTGCCATGTGGTGGATAGAAGCGGGTACCGTGCCTACTGTATCGGAAGCGGTAGCTAAGCTAGAGGAGTTACAAAAAAATGGTCCCTCCAAAAGCGTTTTTAATTTTAGAGAGCAATACCCTGTACCTAATTAATCTCACAATAGAGAATTTTGGAGGCAACGAATTATAAAAGTATTGACGATTAAGCATATTATTAGATATTGTTGAGTACAATTGATAACTTCCTTCCTTATCTTATAAGGTAAAAGATATATCAGACTCCTTGGGTAAGTTATTTATTGCTTCGTCCCTTACTCATTTACATTCAACAATATGGTGAACAAAGAGGCTTTCGTTTGCATAAGGATCGAACGCAAACTTCTTTTGAATTGATGTAGTTATAAATGAGCCATTGTTTATTTGTAAGTGTACAATAGTTTGGATTAACCCCACAAAACCAATGTTCAATGTTATATTTTAAAGTATAACATTTGGTTGGCATTTAAGTTATACATATATTTACCCTTGGAAATCAACACCATAAAGTAAGGCATTGGGTGTAGTGTTTGATTTCCTAATAGAGAGAATTCAATTAGCTATTTCAAACCTGCACCCATCTTCCAATTGCCTGACAACACTCTTTTGTTTACGTCAATATGCTTGCCGCACTAAAGACTTTAAGGAAACGACTGCATCAATATCCCGAACTTTCAGGTCAAGAAGGACAGACGGCTCACCGCATTAAAGATTTTCTAAAAGATTATCCTCCTACCCACCTGTTAGAATACTTGGGTGGCACTGGGCTGGCCGCTATTTATACCTTTGGATCATCTGGTCCAACTATCTTAATACGATGTGAACTAGATGCCCTTCCCATAGAAGAACCCAATACTTTTTCGCATCAATCTAAGAATAAAGGCGTTTCTCATAAATGTGGGCATGATGGACATATGGCTATGGTAGCAGGGTTAGCGGCTTGGTTACAAAAACAAACCTTCCAAACAGGTAAAGTCATTCTCTTATTTCAACCTGCTGAAGAAACAGGCAAAGGGGCTGCCTTAGTCCTACAGGATGAACGATTTGCCCTTCTTCAACCTGACTATCTTTTTGCCTTACACAATTTGCCAGGCGAACCCCTACATACCATTATTACAAAAAATCATTCCTTTTCTGCTTCCGTTCAGAGTATGGCAATCCAATTCAAAGGCAAGGAAGCCCATGCTAGCGAACCTGAAAATGGCATCAACCCTGCCTTGGCAATAGCTCAATTAATACCTCAAATAAACGCTTTAAGCAATCCTGATGTACATTCACAGAACTTTGGTCTCATCACTTTGGTGCATAGCAAGATTGGAACAAAAGCGTATGGTATTGCACCAGGCTTAGGAGAATTACATTATACCATTCGGGCTTGGACCGATGAGCAAAGACTACAATTGGAAAAGAAGATAACCACTCTTATTCAGACCATATCCGAACAACATCAACTCACTTATTCCATTGATTACTTGGAGTATTTCCCTGCTACCCAAAACCATCCCCGTTGCTCTGAACTGATTCAACGAGTAGCCCAAGAACAAGGATTTACTATAAAAGAACGAACCATTCCTTTAAAATTTGGAGAGGACTTTGGCTGGTTTTCTAAACAATATAAAGCCGCTATGTTTGGATTAGGGGCTGGTGTGGATACACCTGCTTTACATCATGCTACTTATGACTTTCCAGATGAATTGATTGAAACGGGTATTCGGATGTTTGGTGGTTTGATTACTCTTATTTTGAATCGCAGATTCCGTTGATTTGGAATTGATTTCGCAGATGAGATGTTATTGATTAATTTGATTTTTGCAGATTAGTCATGTAACTACGCTTAATGTTCAATTTTTTTTGAAAGAAAACTATGTGATCTACAGTGCCTATTTATTAGAGACCTAAGTTTTGCCAAAATCTGGCAAGAGTTTGCTCGGCAACTAAAGTTGCCTCGCAATAGGGTCTTTTTAGCGGTAGCGATTTAAAAAGCGTTTTTGAAAAAACGCTTTTTAAATCGCTGCCGCTAAAAGAACCT
>CALJIQ010000503.1 GCA_937973995.1 uncultured Saprospiraceae bacterium | reverse complement strand
TAACTACTTTTGATGGGTAGTAGTTATTAATTATAAAGCAAGGTGTAACCGCAGCTTGAAGTACTCGCTCGTGCCTTTAGGTACGGTATGTCGGTAGCAATTGGATCATAAGAATTTCCCCGTGCCTTTAGGTACGGTATGTGCACACTTTTTATTCACATGCCGTACCTAAAGGCACGGATAAAAGCGGCATTCCTTCTTTTCTACCGACATGATGTACCTAAAGGCACATTCTCGTATATCAAATAACAGTTACATCCATCAAAAGTACTTGGACAGAAAGGACGAAATTCCGACCGATGGCTAACGCCGTCGGATGGGAAGACTCATCGGGCGGCGCAGCCATCCGACGAGTTAATCGACCTTTTTATTTATTGTGTTTAACTACTACTAACAATCAAATAATCAATTCCATTGTATTCCTTTCAAAGTATTAGACATACTCTTAGTTGCCACAGTCAAAATAACTCAAGTTAAGGCATTCACCTTTTCCAAATTTTTAAGTGGTTGAATAGATTCGTACATCGTTAAATCATGACCACAAGGAACCACGGAAATATATCCATTTTCCAAAGCCCATACATCGGTATCTATGCCACCATCATCATTCCGAAATTCACCAGACATCCAATAGTATTTTTTGCCACTAGGGTCGGTTCCTTCTATAAAATCTTCTTTCCAACCTGCTTCTGCTTGGCGACAAACTTTGAGGCCTTTTAATTCCGAAAAGGGCAATTTGGGAATGTTGACATTTAGCAATTTACTATCCCCAAATTTATTGGCGAGTACATATTCCATGATTTGCTGGATATAAGGCTTACCCGATTCAAAGTCGGCATCTTGGGCAAAATCTAACAGTGAAAATCCGATAGAAGGGATGCCTTCTAAGGAGCCTTCCATAGCTGCGGACATCGTACCCGAATACAAAATATTAATGGCTACATTAGATCCATGATTAATGCCAGAGACACATAAATCAATAGTTCGTCCTTTCAACACCACATTCTTAGCCAACTTCACGCAATCTACAGGAGTGCCAGAGCAAGAATACGCTTCAATACCACTAAAAATAATTTCTTCTTTTAGGCGAAGCGGACTGTGAATGGTAATGGCATGACCCATTCCAGACTGGGGAGAATCAGGGGCTACTACTACGGGTGTTCCAATACGAGCAGCTACATCAATTAACGCACGGATACCTGGGGCCGTAATTCCATCATCATTAGTGACTAAAATCAAGGGTTTTTTCATGATACGAGTTGCGGGTTGTGAGTTGCGAGTTTTCAAGTATGGATACGCTCCAATACTCAAAAATCGCCTCCTACAACCAATGAAGGGCAAAAGTAACAGATTGCCATCTTTTGACCGTTAAATTACCATTAATTTAAACCATGTGGTGGTTGGAATGTTTTGGAATTATGGTTTTGTGGTTTTAGGGTATTATGGTGTTGAGAACTTACCATAATACCAAAAATCCACAACACCATAACACCAATTACTATCTTTGCAGGCAAATTTAAATTTTCAGGTCGGAGGACCCTTCACCGTCCACCGCTTACCGTCAACCGAATAATAAATGATTGCAGGAAAAAAAGGAGTATTATTAGTCAATTTAGGAACCCCCGATGAACCAGACTATTGGAGTGTACGCAGGTATTTAAAACAATTTTTACTGGACAGGCGGGTAATAGACATCCCGGTTGTTCAACGGAATTTATTAGTTAGAGGAATTATTGCACCATTTCGATCTAGGGCTTCTTCTAAATTGTATAAAATGCTTTGGACAGAGGAAGGATCTCCCTTAAAAGTATATGGAGAGCAATTGGAGGAACAAATAAAACCTTTATTGGGGGAAGAGTATGAAGTGGTATTGGCAATGCGTTACCAGAACCCATCCATAGAAAAAGGGTTGAAAACCTTATTGGAGAAAAATGTAACGGAGATTATCGTTTTTCCATTATTTCCGCAATATGCCTCTGCTAGTACAGGTTCTGTGCATGAAGAAGTGATGCGCCTTTTATCAAAGGAATGGATAATTCCCAAAGTTTCTTTCATCAACTCCTACTACGATAATCCAGCGATGATAGATGTTTTTGTGGAAAATGGAAGACAATTTGATATAGACTCTTACGACCATATCCTGTTTAGCTTTCATGGCTTACCCGAACGTCAAATGGTAAAGGCGGATAGAGGGAATCATTGTTTAAAAAATAAAGATTGTTGTAAGACCTTGACCACTGCCAATCAATTTTGCTACACCGCACAATGTCATGCTACTGCCTATGCCATTGCAGAGAAATTAAACCTGTCTAAAGACCAATATACGATCTGTTTCCAGTCTCGTTTGGGGCGAGCAGAGTGGGTCAAACCTTATACCTCTACTATCTTAGAAGAACGAGCGGAACATGGCGATAAGCGATTATTGGTCTTTTGTCCTGCCTTTGTATCCGACTGCTTGGAAACGACGATTGAAGTATCTACGGAATACCAAGAAGAATTTGAAGAAATGGGCGGAGAGCAAGTAGATTTAGTGCCTAGTTTGAACGATCACCCTAAATGGATTGAGGCGGTACGGGATATGGTGGTGGCGGGGTAGGTTGCCTCTAAAGAACCCTATCGCAATAAAGTTATATCACCTGAATATATTTTAGTACTACCAACTACTATGGGAGCAAAGAAATACACCATTTTATACATTGACGACGAACCGCACAATCTCACCACCTTCAAAGCTACCTTCAAATGGGAGTATCATATTCTTACCGCTCAATCTGCTTTTGATGGCTTTGATATTTTGGCGGAACAGGAGGTGCAACTCATCATTTCCGACCAAAGAATGGCAGGATTATCAGGTACAGAGTTTTTTAAAAAAGTAGTCAAACGATTTCCTGATCCGATGCGGATTATTCTTACGGGGTATAGCGAATTGGAAATTATTATGCGAGCGATTAATGAGTGTGGTATCTATCGCTATATGACTAAGCCGTGGAAGGAGTCGGATATGAAGAAAACCATTGAGGACACACTGGAGGTATATCAATTGCGAAAAGATAAAGAATCCTTATTGCAACAGCTCGATGTAGCTAACAAGAAATTGGCAGCGGAGAATACCTATTTAAAAGAAGAAATTCAGCAACAGCAGCCTGTTTCTACCATTATCACCAAGAATAAAGCCTTTCAAGAAAAACTTTCCTTAATACAAAAAGTAGCTACTACCAATACTTCCGTATTGATTCGGGGGGAGACGGGTACTGGAAAAGAATTAATGGCTCGAGCAATTCACGAAGCTAGTTCACGGAAAGATCAGGCATTAATAAAAGTCAATTGTGCTGCCTTGCCAGCCAATCTTATCGAGAGTGAATTATTCGGTCATGAACGGGGCGCATTTACAGGGGCTACCCAAAAAAGAGTCGGTCGTTTTGAATTAGCAGATGGTGGCACTATTTTTTTAGATGAAATTGGAGAATTGCCAATTGATCTACAACCCAAATTATTACGAGTATTACAAGAGAGTACATTCGATAGGGTAGGGGGAACGCAGCCAATTCAAACAGATGTACGGGTAATAACCGCTACTAATCGGAATTTGGAACAGGAGATCGAAAAGGGAAACTTTCGAGAAGATTTGTTTTATCGCTTGAATGTATTTCCCATTTTAAATCCGCCACTAAGAGAGCGCAAAGAGGATATTCCACTCTTGGTCCATCATTTTTTGGAAAAGCATGCTTCTAATATCGGTAAACGAATCAAGAAGGTCTCCTCAGAAGTAATGGAACAATTAATGGCTTATAATTACCCTGGGAATATCCGAGAACTAGAAAATTTAATTGAGCGCTATATGATTATCTCTAGCGGAGATTCTTTAGAACTTACGGGATGGCTCCCTCAACAAAAAGACTTACCCTCTTCGGATGGTCATTTTAAAACCATGGAAGAAATGGAAATTCATCATATTAAAAATGCGCTTCAACTTACTAAAGGCAAAGTGTTCGGTACGGGTGGGGCAGCAGAGAAATTGGGGATGAATGCCAAAACCTTAGATTCTCGAATGCGAAAGTTGGGTATCCGGAAGGAGGGGTGAACGAGTTGCGAGTGAACGGGTTACCAGCATCACGTATGCAACCCGTTCACTCGCAACTCGTCCACCCGACCACCCGCAAAACTGTCCTATCCCCGAAAGATCAATAACAAACAAATACCTATATTTGGAATCGGCTAATAATGTCCTGATTTTTGGAAACATGATGAAAAAACACATCCTACTTTTAGTATTTATCTTACCAATAACTGTCTTGGGGCAATTGCCAAACAAGGAGGATGTAGCTGGTATAAAAAATAAAATAGAAACCCTCACTAAGAAGGCTAGAAAGTGGGCGGTTAATGATATAGATTCCTCTCTTACCTATGCGCAGCAAGCCGTAGAGTTGGCCTATTCCATTGATGATAAGCCAAGTTTACAAGCCAATCTTTTAATTATCGGAAGTGGCTTTTCTCAACTCAAAGAATATAAGCGAGCGATGAAAGTTTTGGATAAAGTAGAGATGTTAATGGATCAAAGCTCGGAAAGAGATCAGCAACTAGAAATACGACTTGCTAATGAAAGAGGCATTCTCCAAAGAGAATTAATGAATTATGAGAAAGCCTTGGTGTACCATCAAAAGGCGATTGATTTGGCGGCGGCGGATACTTATGAGATAGCAAATGCACAAGTATTGATGGGGATGGTTTATAAAGAACAAGGCAAAGATTCTTTGGCCTTAGCTACCCAATTGGCAGCATTAGGGGTACAAGAAAAACAAGGGAATGGCAAAGTCTTGTCTGCTTCTTGGATGGAATTGGGACTATTGTATGAACGCTTTGGCGATTATGAGAAAGCCTTTTCTTATTTCAATATGGCATTGATGCAAGAAGAAGATAGAGGAAATACCAAAGCGGTAACAAATATCATTAATACTTTGGCTTCTAGTTATGCCAAACAAATGAAAGCCCATTCGAGTATTGGTGCGTCGGAGAAAGCCTTGCATTTGGCGCAACAAACGAAGGATTATGCAGCGGCGGCGGAAGCATGTAAAAATTTGGCAACTTGTTATCGAGCCTTAAAACAATTTGAAGAGTCCTTAGAATTTGAGAATTTGGCAGATGTCTATAAAAATCAATTGCTAGATATAGAAAAAAAACGACTTGTAACGGTGATGCAAGCCAATTTTGACCTGACTCAAAAGGAATTAGAAAACCAGGCTTTGCGAGAACAAGAGAAAATGTTGCAACAGGATTTGAGAAGACAAATGGCAATGATTGCTTTCATAGGTTTGGCATTAGTATTGGCTTTAGCTTTATTATTTTCCTTATATCGCTTTAACCAATCTCGTAAGAAAACCAACGAATTATTAACCCAACAAAATGAAGCCATCCAAGAACAGAAAAGAGATTTGGAACGAGCAATGGATCAACTCAAAGCTGCACAAAGCCAACTGATTCAATCTGAGAAAATGGCATCTTTGGGTCAATTAACAGCAGGCATTGCTCATGAGATTAACAATCCAGTTAATTTTATTTATTCAGGTATCGCAGGTTTAAAAAAAAACCTTCGAGCGTTGTTAGAAATCGTAGATCAATATGATGCCATTGACAATCAAGAGGTCTTTGTAGAGAAGATGCCGGTTATTCAACAATTAAAATCAAATGTAGATTACCAAGAAGTACGGGAAGATATTGATGAGCTTTTGCATAGCATAGAAGATGGGGCGGAACGAACAGGAGAAATTGTTAAGAGTTTAAGAACCTTTTCATATACCGATGCAGTTGGATTGAATAAAGTAAACGTACATAAAAATATTGATTCTACATTGGTCTTGCTACAAAATGAAATAAAAGATCATATCACGATTCACAAACAGTACGATTCCAATTTGCCAGAGATCGATAGTTATAATGGGCAACTGAATCAGGTCATCATGAATTTACTCTCCAATTCCATACAAGCGATTGATGGCACAGGTAGTATTACTATTGCTACCAAGTCTTTCTCTGATACCATTGAAATTTCCATTTCTGATACAGGAAAAGGTATTCCAAAAGAAGAACAACATCGCATCTTCGAGCCTTTTTTTACAACCAAAGAAGTAGGTAAGGGTACGGGCCTAGGACTTTCTATTAGTTATGGGATTATCCAAAATCATAAAGGAGAGATAACGCTTGAAAGTGAAGAGGATAAGGGTACTATTTTTACTATTCGGTTGCCTTTGGTGCAGGGAGTAGAAGTTTAGTGTTTCGCTATTACCTATTACCCTACAAAAAAAGCGGTATCAAATCTAAGTTTGATACCGCTTTTTATATAAAAAGGCTTAAATAATTAAGCTTTATCAGTAGGAGCGTCTCCTTCTTTAGGTAGGTTATCCCATTCGGGATCATCTCCTTTGACTACTACTTTTTCTTGGACTACCTCTACTACTTCCTCTGTATTTGCAGCTACTTCTTCTACTTTAGCTTCTTCAACAGGTGCAGCTACTTCTTCTTTTACTTCTGCCACCGCTTCTTTAGCTTCTTCAACGGGTGCAGCTACTACTTCTTCAGCCTCTTTAGCTTCCGCTGCTTCCTCAGCCGCTACTTCTGCTGCTACAGAAGGAATAGGAGGAGGTGGTGCAGGAACGCCAGCAATGGCTTCTAATTTAGCTCGCCTTTCAGCAGCATTCTTTTCGATACGAGTAGCAATTTTCTGTTCTTTCTCATCAATCCACTCTTTGTACTTCGCATCTGCTTCTTCTACTGTAAGAGCGCCTTTCTTCACGCCTCTCATTAAGTGCTTTTTGTATAAAATACCTTTGAAACGCAAAATAGCTCTTACCGTGTCGGTAGGCTGTGCGCCTTTTTGCAACCAATCAAACGCTTTATCTCGATCCAAATCAATGGTTGCAGGAGATGTCATGGGATTATAAATCCCTAATTTCTCGATGAAGCGCCCATCTCTAGGAGCTCTTGCATCGGCCACCACAATGTGGTAAAAAGGTCTTTTTTTACGACCTTTTCTTTGCAATCGCATTTTTACTGCCATTGTTAAAATTTATTTGGTTTAACCATGCCCACTTAATTCCGCTGCAAAATCTATAATAAAGCACGATTGCTCAGATTGATTTTGTAGTCTCACAGTATGAGAAAAAGGAACGGTGGGTTTTTAACGTGGGCAAAAGTAGTCGTTTTTATGGTAAGAATCAAAGAGGAAAGAGGAAGATATAGTCAAATTTTGCTAATAGATTTGGCGGTTTCAAATAAAAATAGCTGACTATTAGTATAGCCAGCCACTACTATGATAGTTGTAGGATAGAAGTTTATACTCATCCAGTTACATTTTCAGGGAGCTACGTAAGGATTTTGTAACGATGAAAAAAGAAAAGAGCCAGTCAAAATGGGCCGTTATTTTACGTCCTTCTTACTTTTGATCGTTTTTAAAATTTAAACATACGCAAAATAATATTTTCAAAATATTAAAAAAAAACCTAACTTTGGTTTCACACCCCCCTTTTATCTAACCTTAACCATTGTTTATAATTCCTTCGTAATAAACTTCCCCCCTTGCTAAAATTGCATCTTTCTACTATTGTCTAGAGGTGCTTTTGAAGGTCTCGTATAAAGGGCGTATCTATATATACTTGGAACGGGATAAAAAAGTGATTTTACAATACTGTTTAATTGTTTATTTGTTGAACTGTTTATCTAAGTATAGCTTGTAAACGAATAAACAGTTACACAAATAAACAATTAGTTCACTTTCATGATTTTACCCCGTTCGCAGTATAATTAGGTATCTTTTGTAATCAATGACCTTCCTATCAGTATTCTTTATTTCCTGCCGTATTAAGTTGAATTTTCATACTTCAATCAAAACAACATGAACAAAAGGTTACTTCGGATGACCCTAAGAGGCGTTGTCTTTTCTTTGTTTGGGTTACTCCCGATAATTGCATTTGCTCCCCTTTTTAATCCACCCCCAGGATTAGAGACACCTGAACCAATCGGTGCATATCTCAATGGTAATTTTCCCGATATTGGACCACCAGAGGCGGTAGAGACCGTAGTAGCCTTTCCCAATATTACTTTTGATAGTCCGTTAACATTTACGATGCATCCTCGTCAGGAACGCGTCTTTGTTGGACAACGAAATGGAGAGATTTTTCATTTTGAAAACCAAAGAAATGTAAGTACAAAGACTCCTTTTCTAGATTTATCTCCACAGGTAGGAGTAGTTTGGGATGGTGGATTTTTAGGCTTGGCTTTTCATCCTGATTTTGGACAAGCAGGCCAGCCAGGGCGCAACTATTTTTATGTGTATTATAATACAAGAGACGGCAATGGGGGCAATGAACCCACCAGCCCACAACCACAACCTTGTATAGATGGGGCGGTATGGAATGGGGGGTATAATATCTTATCTCGCTTTGAGGTAGCGGATGGAACTTTAAATGTGCGAGCGGATTCCGAAACGATTATGTTCCGTACTAGGCATTATAATTCTACCCATTATGGGGGAGGTTTATTATTTGGTTTAGATGGGTTTTTATACCTAACTACTGGCGATCAAGCGCAACATAATCCTGCTCAAAATATCAGTAATAACTTGGATGGAGGAGTGCTACGGATGGATGTAGATAAAGACCCAAGCCGCAGTCATGCGCCGATCCGACGCTTACCCCAAGATAGTCGTGGACCTGATGAAATAAGCGGTGTAGAATATTGGATACCGAATGACAATCCTTTTCAGGGCGAAAATGTAATGGAGGAATATTGGTCCATCGGTCATCGAAATCCGCATAGGATGACGATGGATGCGCAGACAGGTAAATTATATATTGGAGAGATTGGTGCGGGAACGCATGAAGAAATTAATATCGTCAAAAAGGGTAGCAATTTTGGTTGGCCCATCTTTGAAGGCTTTCGCCGGTTTAATACTTGCTTAGATGAATTATACCAGAATATGGAACACGAGGGGCCATTGACTGCTTTTCCACGTTCAGAAGCCAATGCGATTATTGGTGGTTATGTGTATCGAGGTAGCAATATTCCTTGCATGTATGGAAAGTATGTTTGTGCCGACTATGGTAATGGGGAAGAATTATTTACCGTGGATATTCAAACGGGCGATTATACGAGAATAGGCACTTTTCTCCCCGGTAATGTCATCACCTTTGGAGAGGACCATGACAAAGAGTTATACATATTAGGACAAGGTAATAATACTAAGATTCATACTTTTCGGCTTTCGGGTACGGTACCTTCACCGCCTGCTACTTTATCTCAAACAGGGGCATTTGCTAATTTAAGCACCTTAGAACCAGCCTCTGGTTTAGTGCCTTACGATTTAATAGAACCCTTCTGGTCAGATGCTGCGATCAAGAAAAGATGGATCGCGCTTCCTAATGATGGTAGTTATAATACTGCTTCTGAACAAATTAAATATTCCGAAAATGGAGAATGGGAATTCCCTAATGGTACAGTGATTGTCAAACATTTTGAATTACCTACGGGTGTTAATTCTACCCGTAGATTGGAAACCCGTTTTTCTATCAAAGGCAGAGATGGTACTTTTTATTTTTTAACTTATAAATGGCGGGATGATGGTAGCGATGCGGATTTACTTAGCTCTAGTTTGGATGAAACTTATACCGCTCGCTTACCAGATGGTTCCTCCCAACAAGTGACTTGGCATTTTCCCAATCAAGGGGAATGTATGACTTGTCATAATGATGCGGTGAAAGGAACTTTGGGACTTCGGACTAGGCATCTTAATAAAAATTATCTCTATGAAGAAACAGGTGTCCTAGCCAATCAACTAGTTACCTTTAGTAGCCTGGGTATGTTAGATCAAACCATTACGGATGATGATACGCCTAACTTGTTGACTAGCGTAGCAAAGGATGATACCAATGCAGGATTGGAGCAACGAGCTAGGACTTATTTAGATGTAAACTGTGGCTATTGTCACCGACCCGATAATGTAAACCGAGCCGTTTTTGATGCTCGCTTATCTACTGCCTTAGGCGCTTCTAATCTCTTTTCTTCTAATGTAAATGAACGAGTAGGACCTGCCAATAGTAAGATCATTACCAGAGGCAATACCGCTTTATCAGAATTGTGGATACGAGCACATAGTTTAGAAGTGGGTATAGCCATGCCACCCCTTGCTAAGAGTGTGCGTGATGAAGAAGGCGTCCAAATAATTGCAGATTGGATCAATAGTTTGAGTGAGGAAGGTGGTTGTACAGATGTGGATGGAGATGGAGTCTGTGCTACCGAAGATTGCAATGATAATAATGCGAACATTAGCCGACTAGGAGATAGCTGTAATGATGGAGATGATCGTACTAGAAATGATCGCATCCAAAACAATTGCGTTTGTGCAGGAATAATCTTCGAATGTGTGGATAATGATGGCGATGGCTTTTGTCAACCTGATGATTGTGATGATAACAATGCGAATATCAGTGAAGCAGGAGATGCTTGTGATGATGGCAATGCCAATACTTTTGATGATCGAATTCAAAGCGATTGTTCTTGTGCAGGAACGCCTTGTACGGATGCGGATTCGGACGGAGTGTGTGCAGAAGATGATTGCGATGATAATGATGCGAATATCAGCCAAGTAGGCGATGCTTGTGATGATGGTAATCCGAACACTTCGAGCGATCAGATACAAAGCGATTGTTCTTGTGCAGGAACGCCTTGTACAGATGCGGATTCGGATGGGGTCTGTGCGGAGGATGATTGTGATGATAATAATGCCAATATCAGCCAAGTAGGCGATGCTTGTGATGATGGTAATTCAAACACTTCGAGCGATCAGATACAAAGCGATTGTTCTTGTGCAGGTACGCCTTGTACGGATGCGGATTCGGATGGGGTCTGTGCGGAAGATGATTGCGATGATAATGATGCGAATATCAGCCAAGTAGGCGATGCTTGTGATGATGGTAATCCAAACACTTCGAGCGATCAGATACAAAGCGATTGTTCTTGTGCAGGTACGCCAACAGGTGGAGAACCAACCGACCAAATTACTTGTGATGAAATTACGATTACCTATGGTAATGGTGCTATCACAGTTATCGGACAAGATGGGGAACGGTACTTTGTAAAAATAGATAACATAAGTGCATGGACTTCTGTATTGAATTGTGTGAGTGATTGCGGGAGTAGTCAATCTATTACTGATCTTCCTGAAGGGATTTATTTAATAAGGGTATATAATGCTAGTTGGTCACAGATTTGTGGGGAACAAATAGAACTAACTGGAGGAACCACAGGC
Source organism: uncultured Saprospiraceae bacterium (assembly GCA_937973995.1). GTDB lineage: Bacteria > Bacteroidota > Bacteroidia > Chitinophagales > Saprospiraceae > JAFMDF01. The sequence continues at coordinate 1,342 of CALJIQ010000503.1, read as the reverse complement.
GGTACAACTGGAGGAACCACAGGCGGTACAACTGGAGGAACCACAGGCGGTACAACTGGAGGAACCACAGGTGGTACAACTGGAGGAACCACAGGTGGTACAACTGGAGGAACCACAGGTGGTACAACTGGAGGAACCACAGGTGGTACAACTGGAGGAACCACAGGCGATACAACTGGAGGCGAATCAATTGATTGTGGAGAGGTGACTGTGACCTATGGCAATGGTAATATTACGATGACTGGACCTTCTGGAAATAATTATTACTACAAAGTAGCCCGAATACGTCCAACCTGGGAATCGTATTTGAATTGTGTTGATAATAGTTGTGGAAATTCCCAAAGTGTAAGTGAGGCTGCCAATGGCACGTACTCTATTCGAATATTCCAAAGTAATTGGCAATTGGCTTGTGAGGAGCTACAAATTGAGATGACGGGAAGTAGTTTTGCAAGCAGTAATAGTCGGTCCAGAAAAACTACCAAGGAGGAACAAGCCGCTTTTTATAATGTGCCATTGCCCGTGAGCGTATTTCCTAATCCAGCGAAATACTTACTGACGGTGGATTTAAGTAATTATCTAGGTAAAGCAGTGGATCTTCAATTGATTAGTATCGAAGGTCAAGTATTACAGCATATAGAATTACCTAAAGATTATTCGACTGCCACTTATCAAATGGATGTTAGTCAAATTACCAATGGTTTATATCAAGTGCTGGTATCTGCTAAAGGGATCGATGGAGTGGTGATGCTACCAGTAGTGGTGGCTAAGTGATGGGGATTGAAGGAAAGAAGGATGGAGGGATTGAAGGAAAGTTTCCTTACTTGAATCTCTCCGACCTTCAACTTTCGAATAGGACATTCATATCCAAATCATTTTGTACAAGCGAATTCGACCAGTTGTTTGGTTTCAATCCTTTTCTCTACCTATAAAATTTTTCATATTTCTTGTCGGTAAGTATGTATGTAAACATAGTTACCGACAAAAATACAATTATTTTCTGTCGGTAACTATGTTTTTAAAGTAAGTTACCGACAGGAAATAATATTAATTCAGGTTCTTTGACAAATCCCGTGATCTCTTCCTTGAAGTGGACATCGAGTCCACTTCAAGGAAGAGGCTGTCTCATAAGCTAAGATTTCAAAAGTTTCCAAAACTTTTGAAATTTATTTCTCGCAAATATTCAACGACTTAAATAATTAAATATACTGAACATGGGATAAATATCCGATTATCCAATACTGTTTATTTGTTGAATTGTTGAACTGTTTATCCAAGTGTAGCTTGTAAACGTATAAACAGTTAAACAAATAAACGAATTATCCATTTTCGGTAATTTATCCCG
>CALJIQ010000502.1 GCA_937973995.1 uncultured Saprospiraceae bacterium | reverse complement strand
CCAAAGAAACCTATTGCGAGACGGCGCAAGCCGTCGAGCAAAAAAGCTGAACAGTTACTTTTATTTTTTAATACCCAGGATTCTGAGTCAGTTGTCCCCTACTCAAATTTATTTCTCTAGCAGGAATAGGTAACATTAATTTTCTAGCATTATAACCAGAATAACCCATTTCAGCGGCATGGGCACTTAGTACCTGATCCGCCACGCCGAATCTTAGCAAATCATAGAATCGCTGATTTTCAAAAGCTAACTCTACTCTTCTTTCTGCTAGTAAGGCATCTCTCGTAAGTGAGGTAGGACGGTCTGCCAATCCTGCTCTCTCTCTGACTGCCATGTAAGAATCGATAGCAGCACCATCTGAAGTTTCTCCACGACCTGCTAACACCGCTTCCGCATGAAGTAACAGGACATCTGCATAACGTAAAATAATGGCATCATTACCAGCATCACGAGGACTTGAACCATAGGTAGGAGGGAAAACAGAAACGTCAGACCCTTCAGGTAAAAACTTGGTTACTTCATGTAATTCGCCTAATAGGATATAAGACTCTTCTGTTCTATTGCCGCCAATTGCGGTAAAGTCAGCGATCAGATTATCGTTGACGATGTTATGTCCATCCTCTCTACCTTGTCGAACAAAGGCGGTAAACTCAGAGGAAAAACTTTGACTCTCTAGGGAATTTCCTGCTTCATATTGTATAGCGAATATGATTTCATCATTTAATTCATTATAAAATACATCCCTAAAATTATCTTGTAAACTAAACTCTCCACTGCTAATAATAGCCTGGCATAATTGCTCCGCACCTGCATAATTAGGAGTGGGTTGCGTCATATAAACCTTCGCCAAAAGAGCTTGTGCGGCTGCTTTAGATGCTCTGGATTTACTCGAATTGTCTAAGTTATTAACTGCTTCTTGTAAGTCCGCTGCAATTTGTTCGTATATCTGTGCGACTGGTACTCTCGTAAAAAGCAAGTCATTTTCAGAAGGACCAACGGTACTCGTCACCATCGGTACATCCCCATATAATCGTACTAATTTGAAATAAGCAAAAGCTCTTAGGAATTTTGCTTCTGCGGTGTATTTAGCCTGATTACCAGCATCCGCTACCTCAATAAAATTCAAAGTATTATTGGCTCTAAAAATAATATCATACATGGACTCGTAAAAATCCTCCGACTGTATATTATTCGGGTCCACTATATATCGGTGGAAATCCGCTTTTGAGCCTTCTAAGGTTTTTGTCCGCGTATTATCACTTCGCATTTCGGACAACATGTACTCAAATTGGATACCTCTATTCGATCTAGTCAAATTCGTTTCGGTATTTTCATTGACCCCTTGCACGGCATCATATATACCGATCACGCCCGCTAATACATCCGCATCTGATTGGAAGAATCCCTCTACTACTATTGCTGAATCTGGTATTGGATTTAAAAAGTCGTCGCCGCAGGAATGGAAGGTGATTCCTATTACTACGAGCATTATATATTTGAAATATTTCATTTTTGTTTTTCTATTAGTTTTGAATCGCAGATTTCGCTGATTTTTCTCAGATGACTCAGATTAGATTTTATAGATAAACTGATTTTTTGCTGATCTAGCTTTGAATGTATAATTCATTAAAATCCCAGTAATCCTATAAATCTAATCCGCGAAATCAATTCTAAATCTGTGAAATCTGCGATTCAGAACCTATTTTAAAAATCAAGATTCAAACCCACCGTCATCGTTCTAAACAAAGGTGTACCTGCTCGCTGAGAGCCATACGCTCTAGGGCTATTATTATTATCAATATATTCAGGATTAAAACCATGATAATCATCCGACGTCTTGTAGATCAAATTCTGACCCGAGACATAAATTCTCAATCCCTCTAACCCCGCTTGTGCTAATTGAGTATTAGATAAAGTATAGCCAATGTTGATATTCCTTAAAGAAAAATAACCAGCACTTTGAACGACATCATTGGTCAAAACTTTCTTTTGAAGGAAAGAAGGATGCGTAATGACACCATCTTCTACGGGTGCTTGAAAATCAATGGTTCTACCCGTCCAATGGGTCTCGAAATATTGATCGCCTATATTCTTTACTTCCGCACCTTGACTCCCTTGAATCATAACAGAAAAATCAAAATTCCCAAATTGAAATTGATTCGTTAAACTCCAAATTAAGTCTGGATAAGGATCTCCAAGAATCGTCTTATCCGCATCGGTAATAATACCGTCACCGTTCAAATCTCTGACGATCACATCTTCAGCGGTACCATTAATTGGGATAAAAGGAGAGGTCCAATATTTATTTTCAATCTCTCGGTCAACAACAAATCCATAGAAGGAGGAAATGGGGTGTCCTACAGAATTAATCCATTGGGAGTTTCTTCCAAAACCATCTTCTAATAAGGCACCATCCGATTCTCCAAAACTGAGTAAGGTATTTTTATTCGTGGAAGCAATTAAAGTAGTATTCCATTTAAAATTTCCGTTGTTGACATTTCTAGTTCTCAATTCCAACTCAAACCCTTTATTCTCCACTTCCCCTAAATTCACAATACCATCACTAAATCCTGTAACATAAGACACCGGATTTTCTAGCAATAAATTTTCACTAGTTCTACGGTAATAATCCAACGATCCTGATATTCTATTTTCTAAAAATCCGAAATCAATACCAGGATTAAATTCTTGGGATGCTTCCCACTGCAAAAGTGTGTTGGCAATATTACGAGCGGAGATACCCGCAGCAATGCCGTTATTGGTTACTGCGTTGGACGTATTTAATAAGGCTAAATAAGGGTAGGCATTAATAATATCATCTCCGACGCTAAAGTTCTCATTACCCGTTAGTCCATAACTAACTCTTAGCTTTAACATGCTCAGAAGACCATTACCTCCACCAAAGAAATCTTCATTATGCACATTCCATCCAACAGAAACCGCTGGGAAATCTCCCCACTTGGAGCGCACACCGAAAACGGAACTTCCATCTCGTCTATAGGAAGCATTTATTAAGTATTTATTAGCAAACGCATAATTAATTCTGGCAAAATAACCGATCTTATTTCGCTCCACATTTATTTCTTGAAACTCTGACACACTGGTCGCTCCTTGTAGATTTTTCAATAAATCATTAGCGTAGCCTGTACCTGTAATATCACTATTTTCCGCTTGTCTTCTCTGAATGGTCACCCCTGCTAGGGCACTTAATTCATGGCTATCAAATGCCTGATTATACGCTAAGGTATTATCTGATATGATTCTAGTTTGTACTCTATTTTGTAAATTGTACTGTGCTCTACCCGGATTAGAATGATGCATCGTTCCATCATATCTGGTTCTTTTACGCTGTTCTAAAGTGATACCGAGTGAGCTTTTTGCAACCAACCCATCCGCCAATTTATACTGCAAATAAGTAGAACCCAACACTTTTGTTTTATACTCGAAATGTTCTCTTTCTACATACTGTGCGTATGGGTTCTGATCACCAGAAGTACGAGGGCGACTATCGCTGCCATCGCCTGTATAATCAATCTCTCTTAAATGATCTTCTCGGAAGTAATCCCCCACTTTAACATCTGGATATTTATTTCTATCAACAAATGGTAAGGTCTCTTCTGTATGATAAATGAGTAACCAGGGAGATTGTCTGATCGGATTGTGAATAGAAGTAGGTAAGCGTCTTCTTTTTGAATACGATGGAATTGCCTTGATGCCAAACTTCAATCGGTCACTAACTTCCGTATCCATCTTTAAGCTAATGGAATACAACTTATAGTCATCCGTTATCACCACTCCTTCATCATGAAGGTATCTTAAGGAAGTGCTAAATTTTGTTTTTTCACTACCCCCTCTTGCAGAGAAGGAATGACTCGTAATATCACCACCATTAAAAAATACATCCTGCCAATCTCTATCTACCCCTGTTTGAGCAACCAAATCTTGTGCATAAAGAGTTGTGTTAGAAAGCTCTCCAGATTCTGCCATTTCAAACGCCGCCCAATCGGCAACACTCTTTTTATAGTCTTCACTTCCAAACGCCTCTTTTCGACCATAGTATGCCTCATAACTAAATTTAGTCTCGCCAGCTTGCCCTTCTTTTGTCGTAATCAGAATAACCCCATTGGACCCCTCACTACCATAAATGGCAGCAGAGGCAGCATCTTTTAATATTTCAAAAGAAGCTATATCGTTGATGTCCAGATTACTTAAAAAATCAGGGTCCACTACTAAACCATCTACAACTACGGCAGGACCTGATGCTGCATTAATGGAACCAAAACCCCTAACGGTAATGGTAGGCGCATCCCCCGCTTCGGCGGACGTAGCCTGTATATTAACACCAGACACTTGGCCGATGAGTGCATCATCTACCCTCGCTACGGCTATTTGGTCTAGTTTTTCGTTGGTCACCTTAGAAACCGATCCTGTTAAATGAGATTTCTTTTGAGAACCATACCCAATTACTACTACTTCATCCAACTGAGCAACATCCGTGCTCATAGATAAATTGATAATGGTTTGGTTACCCACTGAAACCTCCCTATCTGTGTATCCTGTATAGCTAAACACTAAAACATCCGTATCATCTGCCTCAATGGAAAAATTACCATCGAAGTCCGTAACGGTTCCTCTGGAAGTTCCTTTAACGACAATATTGACCCCAATAAGCGTCTCTCCATTATCTGCATCCGTTACTTGTCCAGTGATCGTTCGGAAGTCCGAAAGGATATTGTTAGCATAAAGGGTACTCCCTCTATTAGAAAAGGCAGAACAAAGCATCAGGAAGGCAAATAATCCTATACACTTAATGCTGTTCAACTTTTTGTTAGTTTCTTTCATGGCTAGTGAATTGATCTGAAGTTGAGTTAAAAAGATTTAGAATTTTTGAGGAGATAGTAGAGCGGCAGTTTGAAGCATTGACTGTTCTTCGATAAGTTCTTCCTATTAAAAAACCATGAATTCGAAGGGACATATGCTCTGATATCTCATTAAATTGTTGGTTAGATAGATGAATTCGTTTTATACTGCGAACGGGGTAAAATTATGAAAGTGAACTAATTGTTTATTTGTGTAACTGTTTATTCGTTTACAAGCTATAACTTAGATAAACAGTTCAACAAATAAACAATTAAACAGTATTGTAAAATCACTTTTTTATCCCGTTCCAAGTATAAACTCGTTTCTCTAAAATTTACAAATGAGTTAAGAGGTAGCAAATTTTTCGTTTGTTGGACTGTGAATGTAAGTACTTGTACGATTGAATTTACAAACGCCCCAGCTCATAACCGTTAACTATACATTTTTATATTTTGGCTATATTCAATTACATCTTTTAAATGTTCTTGCATCACCTTTGCAGCTAATTCTGGTTGTTGATTTACAATATGTTCTAAAATAATATTATGTTCTTCTAAGGATCGATAGAATCTTCCATCCTTACAAACCTCTAGTTCGGTGAAGCTATTAACAATATCAGGAATGATAATTAACATCAATGATTTCAGTACCGTATTTTTTCCAGCTTCCGCAATCGTTAAGTGAAATAATAAATCCTCTTCCACCGCAGGTAAGCCTTCTTTCACCTTTTTTTCATAGGCATCCAAAGCATTTTTAATATTTATAATATCATCCGTAGTGCGTCGTAATGCAGCGGTTCTTGCTGCTTGAGTTTCTAGCAATACTCTAGTTTCTATTAAATCTGCAAAATCACTTTCTTCTAACTTCAAGACATCTGTAATTAAGCCCTCTAAAGCTGAAATTCCTATACCAGCTACAACCGTCCCACTTTGGGGCATAGTTTTTAAAATTCCATAGAATTCTAATTTGGATATAGCTTCCCTTACCGCAGTTCGTCCCACCCCTAATCTTTCCGCTAGTTTCCGCTCGGAAGGCAGTTTATCCCCTGGATTCAATTGTCCTGTGGTGATTAATTCTCTAACTTGTTTGATAATTTTGTCAACAGGTGTTTCCACCTCTATTTCCCGAAAATTCTTTAACATAAATCTCATCTTATCAAGCAAATTTTCATTCCTATTTGCCCACTCGAATTAATAAATTTATTTGGATCAAATTGGTTGACCAATAATTGGTTGACCAATTCGATCTGAAACAAAGGTAAACTAAAAAATTGGTTGACCAAATAAATTATTAAAAAAATTAATATTTCTTATAAAAAATATGCTGTTGGTAGGAGAAGTACTATGAATAATTGTGAGGATAGATGGTATGCTTTACTTATTTTACTTGGTTTCTGTATGGTCAAAGGGATAAGAAAATGAGAGGTGTTTGAGTCGGTTTGAGACTGTCTCATAAGTCTATTTTTACAAAATAGTACAAAATTTAATTTTACCACAAGTCATATAGAACTAAAGTTCAAGCGCAAGTTCAAGTTCAAATTCAACACTAGATGTTGACTAAAACTTTGTTTTTTTTGTAAACTTTTATCAGGTTGTAGTACAAAGTACGCTTCACCACAACGCCACAAAACCATAATGCCACAAAACCATAATGCCAAAACAACCTAGCCGCTTAAATCTTAAAAACCCGCTCAAAATAGCCCGTCAATTCATCAATGACGACATCTTTAGGCTCTTCCATTTCAATGCCTGCAATAATTTTAGCTAATCGTTTTTTGTATTCCAATTGCATCATTCTGCCAATTTGAATGCGCTGTGCCTGAGGAGAACCAGCACCGTGCATACTTTCCGTTAAATAGCCAACCGCATTTCGACCTAGCGTCATATTTTCAATTAACCGAAGGATACGGATTCGGTTTTCCGTATCAAATTCCGCTTTCCCCCTTAGGTATTTTTTAAGCAATTTTCCAATGGCTGGATGATTCAAATCTTGTTCAGAAGGTAAGGTGGCCACTAATCCACCGGCCAAGTCTTGTGCTAAGCGACCAATTTCATAAGGCATTTTGGTAACGTGATGTTTACAGACATTGGACAACATTTCGTCACATAGATAGGCACCAGACTTGGTGGCATAGCCTTGATAAGAAGAAGCAATGCCTGTCCCATAAATGGTTTCATTTAGATGGGTCATTTCCACCAATTTATCTTTTATGTGGGAAGCTTTTGGAACACCATTCATTTCAGCGATAGCGGCAGTGGCACCAATTAGTACATCCCCTACTCCACTTTTACAAACATAACTTCGTCGATGATAAGTGGTAAATCGTTCAACCAACATTGCCGCAAAGTCATACTCCCCGTCCATAAAAATTAGTTCATTGGGAATAAAAACCTCATCGAGAATCACCATCGCTTCCTGTCCGCCATATTGCGCATTCCCTACATCTATAGACCCTCCTTCCATACTCCTAGTATCACACGATTGACGACCATAGATATAAGTGATTCCTTCCGCATCTACTGGTACAGCACCGACAATGGCAAATGCTGCATCTTGCGCTCCCAAACGCATCGTTGGCATTATCACCATCCAATGAGAATTAATACAACCCGTTTGATGTGCTTTCGCACCACTTACATACACCCCTTCGTTCGTTCGTTTGGTAATACGCACAAATAAATCCTGATCCGCTTGTAAATGGGGCGGCAAACTTCGGTCGCCTTTTACATCGGTCATGGCGCCACCGACAACAAAGTTATGTTGGTGCATTTTCGTCAAAAAACCTTTGAATCTATCATGGTAATCGGTTCCATATTTTTCGTCCATTTCAAAAGTGACGGAATACAAAGCATTGAAAGCATCCATCCCTACGCAACGTTGAAAACAGGTGCCTGTTAACTGCCCCAATTTTCGTTGCATTTTATTCTGTAAGACTAAGTCTTCTACATTGGTGCAAACATGCAAAAATCGACTCACCCGTTCCCCTGTAAAGGGAGAGATAACGGATGCTAATTCCGGCGCCGCTTCCGCCAAATCATAGGTTTTCGCCAAAGCATTAATCGAAGGACGAATCATGGGATGATCAACGGGTTCTTTGATTAATTCTCCGAATAACCAAACGGTAAGATCTCGATTGCGAAGCGAATTAATGTATGCTTCACCGTTTACAATTTTTTGGATTTTGGGAATGGAATTATTCATGATAGATTATTTTTACCTCTATCAAAGAGGCTAATTACTAGGTAAGATTCTGTCTAAGGGACATTGAAAAAATACTGATAATAACGGATTGCGTACTCAAGACTACAATAAGGCAGTCTCTTAAGTTTCTCGAAAACCTGAACCAACAAAACTATTCATCCACCACAATCCGTTTCTCCAAATTATCAGGCAATCTATCCGCCACATCCAATTCATGAGCTTTCAGTAGCGCTTGAAGTTCTGCAACCTTATCAGGATTCGCTTCAAATTGATCGTATTTTTCAGAAATATCTGCTTCTAAATTATATAATTCGGGGTGATCTAATAGTAGGTCTTCTTTCCAATAATCAATAGGTTCTCTTTGTAGCACATGTAATTTCCATTTACCCGAACGAACAGCATGTAATGCACCCCTCGTCCAATAATAAAATTTTGTACGAGGACTGGCAGTGCTATGCCCCAACAGTAAAGGAGAAAGATCATAACTATCCATTTTTCGATCCTTCGGTATTTCCGTGCCTGACAAAGTCGCAAAGGTTTTCATCAGGTCTAAAGTCGAGCCTATTTCATGTACCACTCCAGGGATAACCTGACCAGGTCCCCATATAATAGTCGGTACTCTTTGCCCACCTTCAAAAGTCGTTCCTTTGCCTGCCCGTAATGGTCCCGCTGAACCGCCGTGGGTCTGAAAGGACAACCAAGGACCATTATCCGAACTAAAGACCACGATGGTATTTTTATCTAATTGCAAATCTCGCAAAGTCTGCAATATTTGTCCGACACTCCAATCTAATTCATGAAGAACATCCCCGTATAAGCCCCTTTTACTAGACCCAATAAAATCAGCATGGGCAAATAGCGGAATATGAGGTTGATTGTGGGCGAAGTATAAAAAGAAAGGTTGGTCTTTATGAGCTTTGATAAAATCTACCGACTTTTCCGTAATGCGTCGGGTATAGGTATTTTGATTACAAGGTCGTTCAATTTCTGTTTCGTTTTGCAATAAGGGTACATTATAGTTATTGGTATTTGCTAGGTAATCAGGATTTTTCTGAGCTTTGTTATGATAACTTACATAAGGTTCATTTATTAAATCCATATCATTGGAATAGGGAATTCCGAGATAAGAATCAAAGCCTTGTGTTCTTGGCAAATGTTGCGGTAAATGTCCCAAATGCCACTTCCCTATCGCTGCGGTCGCATAGTTTTTTTGTTTCAACACTTCTGCAATGGTCACTTCCTCTGACGGTAAACCACCTGCTGAGTCTGGAAAGAGAACAGCTCTTTTACTAGAACTCATGCCATTTCTTATCGGATACCGTCCAGTTAATAAACCAGCTCGACTAGGCGTACAAACAGGGTCCGCCACATAAAATTGAGTCCACTTCTGCCCTTCCTCAGCCATACGGTCCAGATGGGGCGTTTTGATTGTCGGATTGCCAAAACAACTTAAATCGCCATACCCTAAATCATCGGTAAAGATGATAACGAAATTGGGTAGGGATTCGGCACTTTTTTCAATGGGTAAGGACGGTATTTTTTGCGTCGAGCAGCTAGTCAAAAACACAGAAAACAACAAAAGGAAACAAGATCTTTTTAGCATTGAATACCTCATTTTATATGGTATATTAGTAGGTTTAAAGTATGTAAGGAATGGTTCAATAATAAATTTACATTCCTCTACTTGTTCTTTTTTCCTTCTGCTACGTTAAAAAGCCTCGGTAATACCCTGCATTGCCTATACCTTTGCACCTTGGTTGCAACCAACGCTAATGCCTTGCAGAAGAAAAAAATAACGGCGCATAGAAACGCAATTTATTACTGAATCATTCCTAATAGTCCTAAAGTTCTAATTCTTTTCCATTATTAATAAATTTTGGAAAGATAAATTTTTGCTGACGCACGCAGACCAGCCTGGCTCCAAACCATCTTCTCATAATTACTCTTCCAAACTCCACTCTCCGCATTGCCTAGACTTAAATACACTTATCGGATTCATGGGAGAAGATACAAAGATTGGATAGTATCCCCCTATTGAAGGAACTATTTCATAAATTTAAGTCCAACAGACAATGGACGTACTTTTATGGGTCAAAAGATAGATATTCTTGGGCAGCGGTATATGATAGATACGGAACGATTAAGGACACTGTAAACTAAATAATTTTATACTTCCGCTGCCCATCGCCGCTACGCGGCTCGGGCAGCGTTAAGGGGCTTGGGGGAGAAGATTTTTCTATCTGTTTTAATAAAAATCATAAGTATTTGATTTTGTGGTAATCAATTCCAATTTTGATTATCACTCGATACTAAAATTTTACTTGCGGTACTGCTCTTTCCTCTTCATTGTTTAATTCAAAGAATTCTCCAAGGTGGAAATTAAACATGCCAGCAACGATATTACTTGGAAAGGATTCTACTAATACATTTTTCTCTCGTACTGTTCCATTATAATAGCGACGGGCTTTTTCTACATCCCCTTCTATTTTAGTCAGTTCCCCTTGCAATTGCATGAAGTTTTGATTGGCTTTTAAATCTGGATAGGCTTCTGCCACCGCAAAGAAACCAGATAGGGCGGAAGTCAGTTGCATTTCTGCCGCTTGTTTGGCAGGCAGCCCTTGTGCTCCTTGTGCTGCTTTTCGGGCAGAGATAACCTTATTCAAGGTATCTTGTTCATGCGCAGCGTATCCCTTAACCGTTTCTATTAAATTAGGAATCAGGTTATATCGTTTTTTGAGTTGTACGTCAATGCCACTCCAGCCTTCTTCTACCATGGCTCTAGCACGAACCAAACGGTTATAAGTACCTCCAAAATAAAATCCTGATAAAAGGATTACGCCAAGAATGATATAAATAATCGTCATAATTATATTGATTTTGAAAAAATAGTGTCTTCTTAGTCAATCCCAAATCTTCAGGAAATTACAAGAAGCCTCCATTTTGTTCTACTTATAAGGTATTTTTAACGACAAAGCTAAATAAAAGGGAGAAAAGATGGTTTTGAAAGCGGAATTGATTGTAGTCTATTCTGTATCTTCTTTAGCTCAAACTTCATCCACTACGCCATTCCTCAATGTGCCAATACCTGCGGCAGTTACCTCTACCTCATCTCCTGGTTTCAAATAAATAGGTGGGTCAAATCTAGCTCCCGCTCCATTAGGAGTGCCAGTAGAAATCATATCTCCGGGTTTCAAAGTCATAAAAGTACTGAGGTAAGAAAGGAGGTAGTCAAAAGGAAACATCAGATTAGAGGTATTATCATTTTGGCGAATTTCGCCATTGACTTTAGTTTGAATAGATAAATCTGTATAATCCACTACTTCATCCGCTGTCATCATCCAAGGGCCTATGACCCCCGTTTTTTCAAAATTTTTCCCTTGAGTCACGTTGAATTTTGCATGGCGTACCCAGTCTCGGATCGTTCCTTCATTCATTAGGGTTAGGCCAGCAATGTGATTTAAAGCTGTTTCTCTTGGGATTCTTCGACCTCCTTTTCCAATGATGATGACAATTTCGCCTTCATAATCTAACTGAAGTGATTCCAGAGGACGGACTATATTTTGCTTATGTCCAACAAAGGAATCTAAGTACCTCAAAAAGACACTAGGATATTTTGGTAAAGCTGAATTGTCTTTGTACTCTGCATTGCGCTTTGCATAATTGACTCCAATACAAACAATTTTTTGTCCAGTTATAATAGGAGGCAGATATTCGATTTCTTTTTCGGTATAGACAACTGGCAAGTTTTTACTAATTTCTTTCAATCGTCCTAAGGCATCTAATTCTATCCATTTTCTAAGGTTATTTCCGTGGACAACTCCAATGTCGGTAACTCCAATTCCATTTTCCGTTTCTACCACAGAACCATAAGTGAGTCTTTCGTTTACTTTATAAGTAGCAAATTTCATAAATCAAAAATACTTTAAAAAGAATAAAATTGTGAAAACGGATTTATACTTGGAACGGGATAAAAAAGTGATTTTACAATACTGTTTAATTGTTTATTCGTTGAACTGTTTATCTAAATATAGCTTGTAAACGAATAAACAGTTACACAAATAAACAATTAGTTCACTTTCATAATTTTACCCCGTTCGCAGTATAGAAGTCAGAGGTCAGCATACCATAGTGGTCAGCTTTAGCCTAACCGCTATCGATAAATCACCTAATAGCATTTTTAGTAATATCTTGCCCCTTAATCAATTCCTTGATTTCAGTTGATATAATAATTCTTTTAGCCTGTATATCTTCTTCCAAATATTTGCTTAATAGGGTAATGCCAATTTTTGAAAAATTAGCCAAGGTCTCTTTACTCCTTCCTTCTCTTAATCGAAATAATAGATTGACCATTTTATAATTTGGATTACCGTCTATTATATAATAGATGTCGGAAGGCACCACCCGACATTTGATTCCCATTTTGGAGGCATGACTAGTTGCAATTAATTGCTCGGCTAATTCCTTGAAGAATTCTTGGAAATTCATCTCTACATTGGAAGTACATTCTAATTTTATGTGTGGCACAGTAATAAATTTTGCTGATAATAACGCTTTGCGTACTTAGTATTAATTGTCCTTTTTGCATTCGCCCAAAAAGGACCAAAAACGCTTGCCAAAATAAACTCGCTCCGCTCAAACAGTATTTTGGCGGGCCATCCCGCCTAGATGTTGACCACTTGACGTTGACATTAAACGCAGGTACGCAAACTGTTACAATCAGAAATTTTGAAGGAGTGAATAGTTAAGGGTATGTCTAAGCAACATCTTCATACCCTGCAACTATTGGATTAGAATCAATATCGGAATCCCTCACCTCCACGCCTCTAAAAGTAGAACCATGTTCAAACCAAGACTTAGGTGCAGGGGCACCCCAAAGCGTTTGTCGGCGAGGGTCTCTCAAGTCCCAATTCAGCGGTTCCCAATCCGTATCTATGGTCAAATAATCGCAAGTAAAAGGCTCTAGACGATGACCATCAGGGTCTAAAATGTATAAGAAAAAAGCATTAGAAATACCATGACGACCAGGGCCTCTTTCGATATTCTTCACATATCCCTCTGATGCCATCACATCCAAAAGATGAATAATATTATTGATACTAGCTGTCCAAATTCCTGTATGATGCAATCTTGGGCCTCGACCATTTGTTAATGCCATATCATGCACATTTCCTTTTCGATGCGTCCAGGCCGCCCACATCTCTCCTTTCTCCGTTAGGGTATATTCCGTTAACCGAAAACCTAATTGCTCAATCATAAACTCATAAGTTGTTTGGCAATTAGGCGTAAAACAATTAATATGGTCAAAGCGAAGGGGTGCTAATCCTTTATAGTGTATATAGTCTCGCATGAAGGTTGGTACTCTAGTTTGCTTTGCATGAAATTCCAATGGCAAACCAAGAGGGGTGCTGACCGCTAAGGTTCTTTCTTCCCCATGTCGTTTCACCCATTTGGCTGGTAAATTTAAGTCTTTAAAATGGCGTTCCAACGCCTCCAAATCTTTATCAAAACCTACCTTGAAACCAAGCGCTAATACCTCTGCTTTTTCCCCTTGTTGGAGAACGTAACAATGATGGTTTTTTTCTTCTAAGCCTCTCAGATAAATAGTATCTTTTGTTCTTTCCGTTTCAATAAAGCCCATGATATCTACATAGAATCTGCGAGAAGCAGCTAAATCTTTGACGGTACAATGTACGTGACTACATCGCTGGATATTGAAAGGTAAATTGAAATTATGTGGTTTAAGTGCCATGATGTTAATGTTTATTGTTCGCTCCTTCCAAAAATAATGGAAAGCCCTACTACTCAGTTATCGAGGGTTTAAACCCCCAATTTCGTTATAGGATGGTCGCCCAATGCGACGGAAATATTCTTCGTTTCCATATAAAAATCAAAGCTATACTCTCCCCCGTCTCGACCAATTCCGCTATATTTTACCCCCCCAAAGGGTGCTGGTAAATGCCGTACATTTTGAGAGTTCACCCACACCATACCAGATTCTACATTCAATGCCATTCGATGCCCTCTTGCGCTATCTTTCGTCCAGATATATGCGGTTAATCCATATCTAACTGAATTAGCAATTTCAACTGCCTCCTCTTCGGTGTCAAAAGGAATCACTGTTAAGAACGGACCAAAAACTTCTTCTTGGGAAATACGCATATCTTTCGTAGCATCTATAAATAAAGTGGGATGGACATAACAACCCTTTCCTGCTGGTTTCCCACCTCCAACTACCAATTTTGCGCCATCCTTTAGACCAATTTCCCCATAACTAATCACCTTGTTTTGGTGAGTCGGATGAATCATTGGACCAATTTCTGTCGCAGGGTCTAAGGGATCGCCTACTTTTAGATTTCCAACTCTTTTGATAAGATTTTTGACTACTTCATCGTATATAGTACGTTGTAATAATAAGCGACTGCCAGAAGTACAGCGTTCTCCATTCAGACTATATTTCATAAAAATGGCTGCATCTGTTGCTCTTTCTAAGTCTGCATCATCAAAGATGATGGTTGGGTTTTGCCCGCCTAATTCTAAGTGAACCCGCTTTAAAGTTGGCGCACCCTGTTGCATAATCAAACTCCCCGTCCCTGTTTCTCCGATAAAGGCAATGGCTTTAATCGCCTCATGTTCCGTTAAAGATTTTCCAGCCGTTTCACCAAAACCATGTACCAAATTCCAGACCCCGTTCGGCAAGCCCGCCTCATGCGCCAAGCGACACAATAACGTCGCACTAGCAGGACTGAATTCTGCTGGCTTGTGAACAATCGTACAACCTGCTGCTAAAGCGGGGGCTACTTTCCAAGTCGTCAGCATAAAAGGCGTATTCCAAGGAGTGATTACTCCAACTGGGCCGATAGGCTGACGAACGGTGAAGTTTAAATGATTCGTATCAGGGGTAGATAAGCCATTGGGCGCATCAATTACTTTATCGGCAAAATATCTAAAATTCGCCGCTCCCCTAATCGCCGCTTTTTTCATAAAGCGGATAGGCTGTCCCGTATCATAACTTTCTAATACTGCAATTTCTTCTGCATTTTCCTCTATCTTTTCCGCAATCGCATACAGAATATCCCTTCGCTCTTTGTGTGGTATTTTTCGCCAAGTCTTAAAAGCTGCGGCTGCCACTTTCGCTGCGGCATCAATATCCTTGACATCAGACTTGGCTATATTGCCCATAAATTCCCCATCAACAGGAGAGTGGTTGTCAAAAGTGGCACCCGATATAGCAGGTACCGATTGTCCATTAATGATGTTTTGAATACCGTCTTTCTGAATTTGGGGTAATATCTTTGAAAGGATTGCTTTATTTTTTTTATACATATTAGGTTTATTTTTGAATTTTGAATTTTGAATTTTGAATGGACCGTCGTCTTATCTCTTAGTGTTTTCGTCCTTTTGCGCCTAGTGTTATTCAAAATTCAATCATTCAAAATTCATCCGAATAAAGTTTAATTGGAACATTTATTTTTTCAATGTCCCCTAGTACACTGTAAACTAAATAATTTTATACTTCCGCTGCCCATCGCCGCTACGCGGCTCGGGCAGCGTTAAGGGGATTTGGGGGAGAAGATTTTTCTAAGTCGCCAT
>CALJIQ010000501.1 GCA_937973995.1 uncultured Saprospiraceae bacterium | reverse complement strand
CACTTTTTAGACTGACTCCAACGACTTCCTTCTATTTGTTTAATGGCTTGAATAGTCTCAGCATCATAGGGAAAATCTACTCGAATTCGAGTATCGCCTTGATGCGCTATCTTGGAGAGGGTAACTGTTTTCATAGTTATGTTTAGATTAAATAGCGAATTTCGACAACAAGCTATGAAAAAATATTGTTATTTTGAAAAAACTTGTACGTCTAAATAGAGGTCAGCAGTCAGACCGCTTTCCCATTTTTAACGGGATCAGATCGTCTACGGCTGTCAGATGTGCCCTTATCAAAATCATCAATCTGACTTCTGACAATGAAATGGTCTGACAGTGAAACGGTCTGACCTCTAAAAAAAAGCCATGAGTAAAAATCCACCAGTATTAGAAAACTACTCTCCTGCTCTACGATCCTTATTGCCCATGCTATTTGCAGCTTGGTCAGATGCCGTATTGACGCCTAGTGAAATCAAATTACTCCGAACAAAGGTGGCAGAGATGAAGCAATTAAAAGAAGGAGAATTGGAGCTTATAAAAGCATGGAGTGATCCTCGTAATCCACCGCCACGGTATCTATTTGAGCATTGGGAACAGATGTTAGTCAAAGCTGCTCAAAATCTAGGGACGGAGTCCAAAAAATCGTTGGTGGCCTTGAGTATGGAAATGGCCAAGCAGAGTGCTAGACGAGCGGATGTAAAGGCTTGGGTCAATTCGGACGAAAAAGCGGCCTTGATGGACTTGGAGGAAGCACTAGGTTTGGTGAGCGATACTACCTACGAGCGTTTATTTGCACAGGCGGAAGAGAAAGCATCGGCTAGTTATTCTTTTGATCCTGCCCAATTGACTGCCCTATTGGATGGAGAAACGGCGGATTTCAAGAAGCGGGTAAAAAGATTGTTAGAAGACCCTGTTTTTAAATATAAAACGCTTCGATCCAAAAAGGCTTACCGCACACAGGTCTTGGAATGGTGTCATTTATTGGCAGAGCAAGGATACGGGGCTTGGGCATTTCCAGAGGAATATGGCGGTAAAAATAATATGTTAGAGTACGTGGCTTTTTTAGAAACCTTAGGACATCACGACCTTAGTTTGGTCATCAAATTTGGGGTGCAGTTTGGATTGTTCGGGGGAGCTTTATACAATTTGGGTACTAAAAAACACCACGATAAATTTTTGGAAGATACGGGCTATTTAAAATTAGCAGGTTGTTTTGCAATGACCGAAACAGGACATGGCTCCAATGTAAGAGGCTTGGAAGTGACCGCTACTTATGATCCCAAAACGGACGAACTAATCATTCATTCTCCACGCTATGAATCTGGCAAAGAATATATCGGCAATGCCATGCACAGTAAAATGGCGGCTGTTTTTGCGCAGTTAATTGTCAAAGGAGAAAATCATGGAGTGCATACGATTTTGGTTCCCTTACGAGATGAGCATCACAAAACACTACCGGGTATTACCATTCGAGACAATGGCTATAAATTGGGTTTAAATGGAGTGGACAATGGGCGAATTTGGTTCGACCAAGTACGAGTCCCTCGCTGGAATTTATTAGACCGCTTTGGTGCCATCAATGATGAAGGGGACTATTATAGTCCGATTGATAATCCCTCTAGGCGATTCTTCACCATGTTGGGTACGCTCGTAGGCGGGCGGGTGGTCATCCCTAAAGCAGGATTAAGTGCTGCCAAGTCAGCTTTGACCATTGCCATTAAGTGGGCGGAAAAAAGGCGACAGTTTGGGGCGAATGATTTAGCTCCCGAAAACTTATTGTTAGATTACCCGAGCCACCAGCGTCGGTTGTTGCCTAAGTTGGCTAAAGCATATGCTTGTCATTTTGGTTTAAATTATTTAGCCGATCGCTATGTCAACCGAACGGAAGAGGATGTTCGAGAAATTGAAACGCTGGCAGCAGGCATGAAATCTTATGCTACTTGGTTTGCGACAGAAACGATTCAAGAATGTAGAGAAGCTTGTGGCGGCAAAGGCTACTTGGCGGAGAATCGCTTTGCTGATCTAAAAGCGGATACCGAAATATTCACCACCTTTGAAGGAGACAATACGGTACTCATGCAGCTTGTTGCCAAAGGGGTCTTATCTGCGTTTAATGAAAACTTCCACGCAGAAGGCATGATGGGTGTCCTTCGCTTTTTGGGTGGCAGACTCTCTACGACCATTGTTGAAAAAAATCCAGTCTCTATTCGTAATACGGATAAGGAACATTTATTAGACCCTGCTTTTCATATAGCAGCTTTCCAATATCGAGAAGGCAAATTGACCTATTCTGTTGGGCAACGATTGAGAGGATGGATCAAAACAGGCATCTCTTCTTATGAGGCTTTTCTAAAATGTCAAAATCATTTGTTGATATTGGCAGAGGCGTTTATTGAAAGACAAATATTGGAACAATTCCAATCGAAAATCAATGAGGTAACCGATGGGTCTGCCAAACAAGCACTTACTAAATTGTGCAACTTGTACGCCCTCCATACCATCGAACAACACAAAGGTTGGTACTTGGAAGATGAATATATGACGGGTGCTAAAACGAAAGCGATTCGACGAGAGGTGGATGCCTTATGTGCGGAGGTACGTGTGGATGCCTTGGGCTATGTGGAGGCTTTTGATATTCCGGATTATTTGTTGGCGGCTAAAATTGCAGTGGACGATTGAGGTTTTTAACCACATTAGTTCACATAGTTTTTTCACATAGAGCACATGGAATTTAAGTGCAAGGTCAAGTGTCAAGTACAAGTTCAACAGATTAGACGTTGACAAAAAGTTTGTTTTTTTTGTAAACTTCGCTTGAAGACGAGATGTCAGATACTTTATAAGTCTATTGATACCCCACATCTTAAAATCCTAAGGTATGCACACATTTTGTAGGATACTGAAAATGGTCAGGGCGCTGCCCTTCACGATCTTTTCGAGAATATTTCTACAAATATTATCAGGGCTACGCCCTTGCTATCCTGTATAAAAGGGCTTTAGCCCTGATGATATTTGT
>CALJIQ010000500.1 GCA_937973995.1 uncultured Saprospiraceae bacterium | reverse complement strand
AAAGCGATGCGGCACAAAAATTAAATCAGGACACATTCGCTTGGCAATGACACTAGGCATCGCCGACCGTACCCCAAATTTTCTGGACTCATAACTAGCGGCTGCGACCACTCCTCTTCCTCCACTTCCGCCTACGGCGATTGGCTTGCCTCTTAGTTCGGGATGGTCTCTTTGCTCTACGGAAGCAAAGAAGGCATCCATGTCTATGTGTATGATTTTTCGGTTGCTCAATTAGCCAACTCAATACTTAAATTCATCACCGCCCCATCAATCTCAATGGAATCCTCACTAGCCACACTATCCGCCAAAGTCAATTGATTAGCCAATACCTCCGTGCAGATATACTCGCTGTATAATTGTACGGCAGGCACTACCGTTTCTTGTTTTTCTAAAGCAATTTTAATGCGGTCGGTAACATTAAAATCTTTGGTTTTTCTAAGATTTTGAATGCGATTCACCAACTCCCTAGCCATTCCTTCTGCGCGAAGGTCATCGGTTAAGGATATATCTAGGGCTACGGTTAAGTCGCCGTCATTGGTGACTAACCATCCAGGGATGTCTTCTGCGATGATGTCAAAATCTTCTAAGGTCAATTCATAGGAATCATCGCCGATAGCCAATTGAAAAGAATTGGACTTTTCGATAGCTACAATATCTTCCTGACCTAATTGGTTGATGATCGGTACGGCGGCTTTCATATTCTTACCTAGCTTGCGCCCCAAGGTCTTAAAGTTAGGTTTGATTTTCTTTTTGACGATGCCCGCTGTATCTGTGATGTATTCGATTTCCTTGATATTCGTCTCTGCTAAAATCAAGTCTTTTACGCCATCTACTTGGGTGATAAACGACTCATCTAAGATGGGTAGCATGATGCGTTGTAGAGGTTGCCGTACTCGAAGGCTTTCCTTTTTTCGTAAGGATAAAACCATTGAAGAAATGCGTTGGGCATAGCTCATTCGCTGCTCCAATTCTTTATCTATGGTAGCATGGGTTACCCTTGGAAAACTAGCTAAGTGAACAGAAATATGCGCTTCTTGCTTGGTAACTTCGTTTAGGTTCTTATATAAATAGTCCGCAAAGAACGGCGCAATAGGAGCCATCATTTTAGCTACCGCTTCCATGCAAGTATAGAGCGTTTGGTAAGCAGCTATTTTATCTTGGCTATACTCTCCTTTCCAGAAACGACGACGACAAAGACGTACATACCAATTGGATAAATGGTCCGTCACAAAGGTGTGTATCTTTCGGGCTACGATGGTTGGTTCATAATCGGCATACGCTTCATTTACTTCTTTGATGGTGGTATTTAAAAGAGATAAAATCCATCTATCAATCTCTGTTCGCTCCTCTAGCGGCACATTATTTTCTTTGTATGTAAAACCATCAATATTGGCATATCCTGCAAAGAATTTATAGGTATTGAATAGTGTTCCAAAGAATTTATTTCGCACTTCAATCACGCCATCAGGGTCATATTTTAAATTATCCCACGGCGGCGAAGTAACGAGCATATACCAGCGATTGGCATCTGCGCCATGTTGGGCAATCGCTTCAAATGGATCAACGGCATTGCCTTTACTCTTAGACATTTTCTTACCCGCTTTATCTTGGACTAATCCGTTAGAAGTAACATTTTTAAAAGCTACACTATCGAATACCATTGTGCCGATAGCATGTAAAGTATAAAACCAGCCTCTAGTTTGATCTACGCCTTCTGCAATAAAATCAGCAGGAAACTTATTTTGAAAAGTCTCTTTATTTTCAAATGGATAATGCCATTGTGCATAAGGCATCGAACCACTATCAAACCAGACATCTATTAAGTCTAATTCCCGTTTCATGGGTTCGCCTTCCTCACTAACTAATACGATGTCATCTATATACGGTCGGTGTAGGTCCTTAGGGATGCTTTGATCTTTTCCTAAGACTTTATTTGCCTTATCAATTTCTGCTTGTAATAATTCCAAGGAATTAATACATTTTTCTTTTTCTCCATCCGCCGTTCGCCAGATAGGTAAAGGAATACCCCAATAGCGAGAACGAGATAAATTCCAATCTTGGAGATTCTCTAACCATTTACCAAAGCGTCCCTCGCCTGTAGATTTTGGCTTCCAATTGATGGTTTGATTTAGTTCAAACATGCGCTCTTTCATAGAGGATGTTTTTACAAACCAACTATCTAGTGGGTAATATAAAACGGGCTTATCGGTCCGCCAACAATGCGGATAATTGTGTTCGTATTTCGCTACATTAAAAGCTTTATTGGTCTTTTTTAATTCTACCGAAATATCAATGTTCACATCTACATAATCGGGATCGTCTTTGTAGTTTTTAACATAGCGACCAGAGAAGGGACCGACGGTATCTACAAATTTTCCTTGTGGGTCCACTAAGGTCAATGTACCTATGCCATTGGCGATTCCAACCTTCCTATCATCTGCTCCAAAAGAAGGCGCCGTATGAACGATACCCGTACCATCTTCGGTAGTTACAAAATCACCAATGATTACTTTGAAAGCATCAGTTTTGCCATGCAATGATTCGATTTTATTACCAAAATCTAATAATTGCTCATACCGAATATCAGCTAATTCCTTACCTGTAAATGGTTCACTCTGCTCTAGGATAACATGCTGTTTTTTGCCACCAAACCATTTCTTCACTAAGTCCAATGCTAAGACCACACTGACTGGCTGTTCCGTATAGACATTATTCGTTTTGATTTTTACGTACTTGATTCCTTTACCTACCGTCAAGGCGATATTAGAAGGCAAGGTCCAAGGAGTGGTCGTCCATGCTAAAATGCGTACATCTTCTTGGTCGTTTTCAAATAGGAAGGCAGAGGTAGTATCTTTCTTCACTTTGAACATGGCTACCGCAGAAGTGTCTTTTACATTCTTATAGCACCCAGGCATATTTAACTCATGGGTACTCAAACCTGTACCAGCAGCAGGCGAATAAGGCTGAATACTCAAGCCTTTATAGAGTAAGTCTTTTCTATATAGTTCCCCTAATAACCACCAAACCGATTCGATATAATTATTTTCATAGGTTACATAAGGATTCTCCAAATCTAGCCACATTCCCATCTTGACCGTTAGGTCATCCCAGAGATTCTTATAACGCATGACCGTCTCCTTACACTTCAGATTATACTCATCTACGGAAATCTTCTTTCCAATATCTTCTTTGGTGATACCCAATTCTTTTTCTACTGCCAATTCGATCGGTAAACCATGCGTATCCCATCCCCCTTTTCGTTCTACTCGTTTGCCTTTCATCGTTTGGTAGCGGCAGACATAGTCCTTGATCGTCCGAGCCATTACGTGGTGGATACCGGGTTTTCCATTCGCAGAAGGTGGTCCTTCGTAAAAGACAAAAGGATTGTCTTTGGAGCGTTGGTCGATACTCTTTTGCATGACGTTCTCCGCCTCCCAAAAGGCTAGGATTTCTTTATCTATGGCTGGAAGATTTAATTTCTCTAAGTCCGTTTTATACATAATGGTCTGACTTCTTAAAACAAACAAAAAAGCCCTGACAAATACAATCTGTCAGAGCTTTTTTGATTTCTAAAATAGAAGTAGCTTACAGATTGCTTGGGCAATTGCTTATAATAATGCTACTAATTATAATAGAAAATTGATTCATTAGAAATATTAAAATTGCTTATTTGTTTAGATTTTGAGTGGCAAAAGTACGGGTATTGTGAAAAGGTATCAAGTGAAGAGCTTTTTAAAACCACATAAGCACACATTAGTCGTTTCACATTAGCCCACGTCAGAAAGAGTCTAATATAGTAGTTTCACATTAGTCCACATCAGAAAGAGTCTAATAAGATACTTTGTGAACTTATGTGACCAAACTTATGTGTCCTTATGTGGTTTATCCCGAAAACCCCTATTTTGTGGCAAAATACAAGAACATGAACTGGATAAAAACCGGCTTATTAATTCTCGCCATTGGTGTCAGTAATATGCTATGCAGTCAAGAAAAGACCTTCACTCGCCAAGATAGTTTAAGAGGAAGCATTACCCTAGAGCGTGCTTGGTGGGATTTGACCTATTATCATTTAGACATTAAAGTCAATCCTGAAGAGAAAACGATTGGAGGGGCGAATACGGTTCAGTATAAAGTACTTAAGCCTGCTCAAGTCATGCAAATTGATTTACAACCTCCTATGTCCATTTCAAAAGTAGTGCAAGAAGGGCAAGAATTAGGCGTGATTCGAGATGGGAATGTGTACTATCTCAAATTGGAGAAAGATCAGGTGGTGAATGCGATAAACGAACTGACGATTTATTACAGTGGGCGACCCAAGATTAGTCGGCAACCGCCTTGGGATGGGGGTCTGACTTGGTCAGCAGATGATAATGGAAATCCCTTTATTGCTACCGCCTGTCAGGGAGATGGGGCAAGTTTGTGGTGGCCTTGCAAAGACCATATGTATGATGAACCCGATAGCATGTTGATAAGTGTAAACGTACCAACAGGATTGACGGATATTTCTAATGGACGATATAGAGGTGCAGAGGAATTGAAGGATGGTACGACCACTTTCCATTGGTTTGTGAATAGTCCCATTAGTAATTATGTGGTGAATATCAATGTGGGAGATTATGTTCATTTTGGAGAAGTCTATGAGGGAGAAAAAGGTAACTTAGATTGTGATTACTATGTATTGCGAAATAATTTCGATAAAGCCAAAATTCATTTTAAAGAAGTGCCGCAAATGATGGAGGCATTTGAGCATTGGTTTGGTCCTTATCCTTTTTATGAAGATGGGTTTAAATTAGTAGAAGTACCTTATTTGGGTATGGAACACCAGAGTTCCGTGACCTATGGTAATGGTTATCAACCTGGGTATTTAGGCATGGATTTAAGCGGCAGCGGATGGGGTCTGAAATTTGATTACCTGATTATCCACGAAAGCGGACATGAGTGGTTTGCCAATAATATTACCTACAAGGATATTGCAGACATGTGGGTCCATGAGGGCTTTACAACCTATTCTGAAAATCTTTTTCTGGACTATCATTATGGGAAAGAAGCCTCAGCAGATTATGTGATTGGACTTCGGAAAAATATTCAAAATGATCGCCCTATTATCGGTCAATACAATGTTAACCATGAAGGGTCAGGAGATATGTATTATAAGGGAGCAAATATCTTGCATACAATTCGACAACTAATAGACGACGATGAAAAATGGCGGATGATTTTAAGAGGACTGAATAAAGAATTTTATCACCAAACCGTCACTACGCAACAAGTGGAAAATTATGTTAGTCAAAAAAGCGATATGGACTTACAGCCCGTTTTCGATCAATATTTACGAACGACTAAAATCCCTAAATTGGATTATCATTTCAATAAAAATAAACTGTGTTATCGTTGGACAAATGCGGTGGAAGGCTTTGATATGCGGGTGAAAGTGAAGGTGGATGGAGAGGAAGTTTGGATACAGCCTACTGCATCCGAAAAATTTAAAAAGAAACGATTTAAAAAGCCTATTCGGGAAGTGGTGGTTGATCGGAATTTTTATGTGGAGTAAGAATTGTGTTAGCTCTGATTTTTCAAAACCAATATTTTTCAAAATATGGTTTTGAAAAATCGAGCTAACATAATTTGGTAATCAATTATGTTAGCTTCAAGAAAGCTAACACAATTTAAGAAGCAACCACCGTCTCCGCATATAAAGGAAACGCTTCCATAAAATGATTCACTTCTTTCTTCGTGTGCGCAATCAGCTTTTCATTTTCTACATCAGATAGAATCGCATCGATCCAATCTACTACTTTCAAGCTATCCTCTTCTTTGAATCCTCTAGTCGTAATAGCGGCAGAACCCACTCTAATACCAGAAGTGACAAAAGGAGATTGGGTATCAAACGGTACCATATTTTTATTGACCGTAATATCTGCTTTTACTAAGACATTCTCAGCAACTTTACCCGTTACATCTTTAGATCGCAAATCAATCAGCATCAAGTGGTTGTCTGTGCCACCAGAGATAACTTTATAGCCTTTAGCCACAAATGCATCTGCCATGACCTTCGCATTCTTAATGACTTGCTCTCCATAGGCTTTAAAAGAAGGCTGTAAGGCTTCGTAGAATGCAACCGCTTTGGCAGCGATCACATGTTCTAACGGTCCACCTTGCATGCCTGGAAAAACACCACTGTTCAATATAGAAGACATTTTGATTGGATTGCCTTTTTTCGTTTTTCTGCCCCAAGGATTTTCAAAATTCTTACCCATCATAATGATACCTCCTCTTGGTCCTCTAAGCGTTTTGTGCGTGGTAGAAGTAACGATATGACAATGCTGCATAGGGTCGTTCAATAGACCTCCAGCAATCAAGCCCGCAGGGTGGGCAATATCTGCTAATAGCAAGGCACCAACTTGGTCAGCGATAGAACGGAAGCGTGCATAATCCCAATCTCTAGCATAGGCAGAAGCACCACAGACGATTAGTTTAGGCTTACATTCCAATGCTTTTTGCTCCACCTTATCCATATCTATCAATCCCGTCTCCTTTTCTACGCCATAAAAAACAGGATTGTAAATCTTACCAGAAAAGTTAACAGGAGAACCGTGCGATAAATGACCACCATGCGCCAAGTCAAAACCCATAATGGTGTCGCCTGCTTGCAATACGGCTAAAAACACAGCCGCATTGGCTTGTGCGCCTGAGTGGGGTTGGACATTCGCATATTCTGCCCCAAATAATTCTTTAAGGCGATCAATGGCTAGTTGTTCGATTTCATCCACTATTTCACAGCCACCGTAGTATCTTTTACCTGGGTAGCCCTCTGCATATTTATTGGTCAGGCAAGTGCCCATCGCATCTATTACCGCTTGGCTAGTGAAATTTTCGGAAGCAATTAACTCAATTCCTTCTCGTTGTCTTTGTAATTCTTTCTGGATTAGACCAGATATGAGGCTATCTTTCATAATTGTATTAATGTTTTGCTAAAGTGGTAGGGCAAAGCCGCAAATTACTATTATTTGGACTTGAATTTCGTAAATTTGTTTCCAGTTTTACTCGATTATTTTCGGGTTTCTTCCCAATTACCAGCTCGTCCTAATTTCACCTTCGAATATTACTATGTTATCTGCTTTCGGTATCTCGAACTTTTATTTATAGAAAGAGTAAACGAAAAGGAGTTTAATAGGTTAATTTTTTTTAGAATGGATGCTGGCATTAAAATTGACTAGCCCAATATATTAGGATTTTTTATAAAGACTGTGATGACTCACTATATAAAAAAGGCGATTTTTTGTTTATTGATTGTTTCAAGTAGCTGGCAATTGGCTCAGGCAGATATTGCGAGGCTACGCTGTATGTGGCGAGAAGACCCTACTACTTCTATGGTAATAGGTTGGGATCAAGTCGCCGGCACCAATCCTACTCTATATTATTCTACTAATCAATCCTCTGATCAGCGATTTGAATCTTATGCACAGGCGAAAGTTCCCGATAAGGTGCTTTACATTAAGGGCATGAATAATCACTTCGTTCGCTTGAGGGGATTGAGTCCAGATACGCGTTACTTTTTTAAAATAGTAGATAGCAACGGAGGGTCCAGAATTTATTCTTTCCAAACAGCCCCTTCTTCCCCTCATACTCGCTTATCGATAATCGCTGGAGGAGATTCTAGGAACCATCGAGAAGGTAGAATCAATGCCAATAAATTAGTGGGCAAACTACAACCTCATTTTGTTTTATTTGGTGGTGATATGACAGGGGCGGATAATGATCGCCAATGGCCTGTTTGGTTTGATGATTGGCAGCATACCGTTACGGACGACGGTCGCTTAACTCCAATAGTAGTTACTAGGGGGAATCATGAATATGCGAATAAAACCTTGATGGACTTATTCGATGTGGAGACTAGAGATTTGTTTTATGCTTTTACTTTTGGGACTAATTTATTGCGGGTCTATACGCTGAATTCCTTAATTCCATCAGGTGGAAAACAAGCTGCTTGGTTGAATAAAGATTTAGGTCAACATACGCATATCCAATGGAAAATCGCACAATACCATCACACTATTCGTCCTCATACGAAGAGAAAACCAGAAAAGCATGAGCAGCTTTTAAATTGGTCTTCTTTATTTTATAAACACCAAGTGCAGCTAGTTGTAGAATCAGATGCGCACGTAGTGAAAACGACTTATCCAATAAGTCCTTCTAATGGACCAGGAAGTCATGAAGGTTTTATTAGAGACGATCAAAGAGGAACGACTTATGTGGGAGAAGGTTGTTGGGGCGCGCCGCTAAGAGATAATAATGATAATAAACCTTGGACGAGAGCGAGTGGAAGTTTTAATCAATTCAAATGGATTTTTGTGGGGCAAGAAGGGATGGAGGTGCGGACTGTCAAAACAGATAATGCCTCGATGGTACCTGCTGTTAATCCTTTCAATAAATTTGTTCCACCGATTGAACTAAATATATGGTCACCCAATGGAGAAGGAGTCATCTATATTTCAAAAAAAAACAGCTACGCTAGTCCAGTGAGTTATGCTAGTGGTAGTACTTCTTCTATCACAACGACAAAACCATTAAAGATTAAAAACTTTTTGTCTAGCATCAATGGAAAAGATGTAGAAGTGAAATGGGTCGCCAATGATGAACCGCTCAATTCACATTACGAAGTACAACGCTCTATCGGTAACAGTAAATATATTACTATTGCGAGGATGCAAGGCAAAAGTCATTCGACTGATAAAAACCCCACTTATCAATTTAGAGATGCTGGATTAGCTCAAAAAGCACAAGGTCAATACATTAAGTATCGTTTGAAATACAAGACCCCTTATGGTCAGAATTATTACCATCCTCCTGTTCCAAAATTGACAGAGTCCAATAAAAATCTAAAAAGAAAAGCTCTACAAGCAGACAAAAAGGGAAGGGTCCAAGTAAAATATCAACTAAAAGAAGATTCTGCGGTAAGCTTTCAAATGTTCCATGTCACTAGCAAAAAAGAGGTTTTTAATAATCAACTCCTCAATCAATCGGCAAAGAACTATCTCAAGTCATTAGATATTAGCCAACTCCCTAAAGGCACTTATGTATTGGTGGTAAAAGCCAATACCGATGAAATTGAACGATTTAAAGTCGTTAAAGATTGAGAATTGAAAAGGAACAATGGATAATTATTCATTCTCAATTCTCAATTCTCAATTAATTACTCCTACCTTTGTATTTCCAAATACAAATTCATGGCAACGCCAAAAACAGTAGCTTTCCATACCCTGGGCTGTAAGCTCAATTTCTCAGAAACATCTGCCATTGCACGGCAGTTTGAAGGGGCGGGTTATGGCACCGTGAAATTTCAGGAGGGGGCGGATATTTATGTGGTGAATACTTGTTCCGTAACGGACTTCGCGGATCGAAAATGTAGAAAGGCCGTGCGACAAGCATTGCGGCATTCGCCGAATGCTTTTGTAGTCGTAACGGGCTGCTATGCACAATTAAAGCCTAAAGAAATATCTGAAATACCGGGGGTAGATTTGGTGTTGGGGGCAGCGGAGAAATTTAAAATTTTAGACTATATTGATGACCTGTCTAAGTCGCCTGACAAAGGCTTGGTACAAGCAGGAGAAATAAAAGAAGCGAATAACTTTGTCGATGCTTTTTCTTTTGGAGATCGAACCCGATCTTTTTTAAAAGTACAAGATGGATGTGATTATAAATGTTCGTTTTGTACCATTCCATTAGCAAGAGGTAAAAGTAGAAGTGATACCGTAGATCAGGTGGTCGCCAATGCGCATAAGATCGCGGAGATGGGAGTAAAAGAAATTGTATTAACAGGAGTGAACTTGGGGGATTTTGGAAATGGCACTGCGGTGATTGAAGGCGTAAAACCCAAAAAAGAAGCACTGTTTATTGATCTTATCAAAGAGTTAGATCAAGTTGAAGGCATTGAACGATTTCGTATCTCTTCCATTGAGCCAAATCTTTGTACCAATGAAGTGATCGAGTTTGTGGCACAATCTAATCGCTTTGTTCCACATTTTCATATTCCTCTGCAGTCAGGTAATAATAAGCAGTTGAAAGAAATGCGTCGTCGCTATAAGCGAGAATTATATGCAGATCGAGTAGCTACGATTAAAAAGCTAATTCCACATTGCTGCATAGGCGTTGATGTAATTGTAGGGTTCCCAAATGAAAGTGAGGAAGATTTTAAAGTGACCTATGAATTTATAAATGAATTGGAAGTATCCTACCTTCATGTCTTTACCTACTCAGAACGGCCCAATACGCTAGCCTACGATATGCCCAATGCGGTTCCAATGCACATAAGAAAAGAACGCAACGAAATGCTACGCATTCTTTCAGAAAAAAAGAAACGCCACTTTTACGCGCAATTTGTAGGGGAGGAAAGAAACGTCTTATTCGAAAAGCATAAAGACCCACAGTTGATGAGTGGTTTTACAGATAATTATTTGAAAGTGGAATTGCCTTACCAAGCTGAATTAATCAATACCTTACAACCTGTTAGATTAGAAAAGATAAATGAGAATGGTTGTTTTGAGGTGAGCTTACAAAAGTTTTCAAAACTTTTGTAAGCTATTCGATCTTGCCTAATCTTTTAAATTCAAATAAGGCTTCAATCTAAGTAATTCTTCTTCCGAGAGTACGCTTACCTTTCTCAAATCTTCCCAATCTTTAAAGGCACCATGATTTTTTCGATAATTGACAATGGCTTTGGCTTGTCGCTTTTGTATATAGGGATGGGCAGCTAAGGTTTTTGTATCCATCAAGTTAATGGTAAGTTGTGGCTTAACTGTAGAAAGAAGTAAGTGTGGCTTAATCTTTTGAAAAACAGAATCAGGTAAACCATAAGTAGCGGCTATTTGTTCTAGTGTAGCAAAACCACCTAATTTACTGCGAAAGTTAGTGATCTGTTTGGCGTAATAAGGACCAATGCCTGTTAACTGTTGCCACTCGTCTCGCTTTGCTGTATTGACATCTATTTTAACCGAAGGAATAGCAGAATAAGAGGATGGTCCTTTTGAGGAAGGAACATAGGCCACTTTCTTTGCAGGTGATCTAGTTGGAGGTATTCTCAGATAAGGCGCGATCCGTTGATATTCACTACTTGTCAAAGCATATATCTTTGCCACTTCTTCTTTTTGTTTAAATTTCCCACCCTTATTGCGATAATTTATCCATTGTTGAGCTGCTTTGGGGGAGATTCCCATTTCTAATAATGCCTTTTTAGAGATATTATTGGGATCAAAAGGATAGGGTTGTATTCGACGAGATGTCTCTTTTTTAACAATGGCTTTTTGTTTAGGTATTGTTATAAAGGGCATTAGTCGTTCATAGTCTTTTGTTGCTAAGCCATATATTTTTTGAAAATCTTTTGGTTGGTAAAAACGACCACTTTTGCTTCGGTAATTGATAATTCTTTGTGCGAGGGAAGTATCCAAACCTAGCTGAATAAGTTCTTCTTTAGAAGCTGTATTAGGATTGAAAGGAAACGGTTGTGAGACCATAACTTCCCTAGCTTTTTTATCCTCCTCAAACGCTTTAATGGCTTTTTGAAAAGCGGTAAAATCTGTTTTAGTAGGAATAGACAGGTGCTTTATCCAAGGTCTAGCAAGAAGTAGTAATAATAAAAGAAGCGCAAGAATAAAAATACCTCTACGTTCACTTTGGGTATAGTGGAAAGTGTCTTTCCATGTTGGTTCTTCCATAGCTGTAGGTTTAGATTTAGAATGCAACTAGAGGGAGATTCCTTTGAGGAATCTTTCTCTTTAAAACATAGAAATAGAAAAGAAGAGAACTATTTAGAAATTAAAGTCCGAGCCTTTTCCAATTCCTCAGGATGATTAACATTCATTAATTTTTCTCCAATAGGAGCATCCAATAATTGGACATTAGAGTTGATTAAGACCTTTCGTGGGCAGGAATAGCCTTGGGCTAAGAATTGCAATAAAATGGGATAACTTTTGGGTTCCCATATAGCAATTAACGGTTCGGGGAATTCATTCACAGGACTATTAAAAGCGGTGGCGATGGTAGAAGGATTTCTATGTGCCGCCAAGTGTTGTAACGTAGTTTGGTCTAATAAAGGTAAGTCACAAGCGACAACTAACCAAGCATGATTGGGGTATTTTAAAAAAGCAGAAGCAATTGCCCCAAATGGACCTAAGCCCACAAAGCTATCTTCTATGGTAGGATAATTAGTAGAGGAGACAGATTGACCTTGTCGGACAGAAAGAAAAGTAGTCTCACAAAATTCATTCAGGAGGTCTGCCATATGTTCCCGCTGGGCTTTTCCGTGATAGTCGATTAAGCCTTTATCTGTACCCATACGCTGACTTCTCCCTCCTGCTAATACCAATCCATTTAAATGCGAAATATGTTGTTGAAGATCTGACTCTAATGCTTTCAAAATACCTTTTATGTCAGAAATTTTTAGGGTAGGTATTGTTTGCCAATTGGGTAAATGTTCTTTTAGAGAAGTGGGAATCCCATTGCTATTTTCAGTTAATAGTAGTAACCGTACATCCGTGAGACGATCCAATTTTTTTTGAAGGGATTTTTCCTTTTTAGGATCAATAACGACGATTTGTTTATTGGCTTTAAAATGATTGCCATTGACTAAGACAAGGTCTTGTTCATTAAAGTATGGTCGGTATTGGTAAGTATTTAATTTCGCTTTCGTATCAAATCGATGGTGGGTAATTTTATCGGTATATTCTAATGCTGCTCCATTGGTCATAGCATTATTGTCAGCAGGCGGTGCATCTCCATGTGCGTGATCAGCATCTACATAAGCTACTTTGTAATTAGCAGTGAGTTGTTGGATTAATTGGTAGGCTAGCTGTTGGATATTACCACAAGGCGTTCCGATGATTGCCCATTCATTTCTGGCGAAGTTTCCGTAGTTGGGTTTGGTTAGTTTTGCGTGTTTTTGATGCTTTTTCATCAAGGTAATATTACTTTTCTCGGAATGCTAGTCCGAGCTACGGGATCAATTCATTCCAATCGAATTGCTGATAATCTTAAACTCTACTCGCCGATTCATTTGCCGACCTGTCTTGGTATCATTCGTAGCAATGGGCAACTCACTTCCATAGCCTTTGTATTGCAAGCGAAAAGATTCTATTCCATTTTCTGCTAGGAATTGTACCACCGCTTTTGCCCGTTTTTTGGAAAGGTATTGATTATAATCTTTATTACCAACAATATCCGTATGTCCTCGTATTTCAATCACCATATTGGGATGTTCGCGCATCAAGGCTAATAATTTTCCTAGTTCTACGAAGGAGCGTGGAAGCAATTCGTATTTATCTGTTTCAAAGAAAATATTTTTTAATGTAACCACTTTACCTGCTTCAATGGGGGTTTTAGACAAATCATCAGGTTTGATCGGCACTTTGAGGATGGGTTGTACCTTTTTCAATTCCACATCATCCACATAGTAATAGGCATAATTAAAAGCATCTACTCTGGATTTAAATACTTTTGTTTCTTGGTCCGAATAGAAATTACCGATAATTAAATAAGAGGCTTCCTCTGTTGCTTCAAAATCTCCTTCGACCTTAGTCCATTGCCCAAAGTGGGTAGTGATGATTTCTTTTGCTTCTACTTGAGGTTTTACGGGAATCACTTTATCCTCTATGAATTCTAATTCCTCCATAGAAAAATGAGCCCCTAAGCGATTAATGCGTAAAGACTTGGATAAATTACTCACCCACATTTCAAAGTGATATTTCTGACCAACGACCAGCGATTCTTTTAACTGAATTTGTAAATATTCCCGACAATGAGGTTTGCCTTCCTCGCAACCATAGGCAGTAATGCCTACCAAGGAAGAACCTGTTCTGGCTATTTGTTTTCCAAAACCTTTTTCCTGCCAATGCTTGGGTATAATTACTTTTGGTCCAAAAATATCGGGGGAGGCACTAGTAGGGGCATTCCAATATTTCATGACATCTGTGAAATGTTTACCCTTATAAAACCATCCAATAGGAACTCTAGAAAATCTTTCAAAACTTGGATTGGGAACCAAGTTTTCGGGAGATTGTGCAGACAGTGTGCTTAAACAAATGCAATTTAGTAAGGTAATTAAGGCGAAACTACCCAAACAGACTAATATAGGGAAGTGATTTTTTTGCATCGAAATTTCCTTTGGCGAAAGTCAAAAAATCAGGTAGTTGGTTTGTTGTAAGCAAGAAGATAAGTACCCCTTACTACCTTACAAACGCTAATATGGTAGGCAATTGTATAAATTAGGGGTAGCTTTTCTTTTTTCAAGGTAAGTAATTAATCATATAATGTCAACTACATGAGTGGCAGGGAGAGGAGTTATAGGCTAACTGAAATTTCGTAGAGGGAAGACATTATTACTTTCGATAATGGCTTTCTTACTAATATTGCTATTATTAGGCTAGATTAGTATCTCCCTCCTTTACAGCGTATAGTTCTTCTTTTATATCACTTTGAAATAAAAAATTTCGTAGCATCATCATTCCCTCTGGGGTCATAACAGATTCAGGGTGGAATTGTACGCCTCGTACGTTAAATTCTCTATGTCGCATTGCCATGATGACTCCTTGCTCATCAATAGCTGTTACCTGTAAGCAATCTGGTAAATTATGTTTTTCTACTACCCAAGAATGATAGCGTCCTGCCTCAAATGTAGCAGGTAGTCCTCTAAAAAGAAGGGAATTACCATCGACCACTTTTATAGCAGTCGCTACTCCATGATACACTTTTTCGATATTATGCAAAGTACCACCAAATGCTTCTCCTATCGCTTGATGTCCTAAGCAAACACCGAATATATGCTTAGTAGCAGCATATCGTTTAATGAGTTCTGGCATGATGCCCGCATCTTTTGGGAGTCCTGGTCCGGGAGATAAAATAATCTTAGTATATTCCTCTACAGCATCTAGGGAGATAGCGTCATTTCTATAGACATCTATTTTATGACCTACTATCTCTTGCACATATTGTACTAGGTTGTAGGTAAAAGAATCGTAATTGTCTAATACTAGAATTTTCATCTAAACTATTTGAATTAAAAAAGCGAGTTTCCAAGATAAGAAAACTCGCTTTTTTATGCACTAATTAAATTAATTAGTTAGGCTTCTTCCGTGGCAACTACACCATTTTCACTTGCCTTATCTGTGTGATGTGGGGCAGGACCAATGAGTCGCTCTACATCTGATTTCAGTAATACTTCTTTTTCGAGCAATTGTTTTGCCAATAAATGAAGTTCCTTAGATCGTTCTCGTAGTAAACCCTTCGCTCGATCATATTCCTTATCAATCAATTTCCGAACTTCTTCATCTATTAAAGTAGCTGTCTCATCCGAATAAGGTTTGTTGAATTGATCTTGCTGCATTCCGTGGAAGGATACATTTCCAACTTTCTCATTCATGCCATATACCGCAATCATGCCGTATGCCATCTTAGTGACTTGATCTAAATCACTTTGTGCACCCGTAGATATTTTATCAAAAATAACAGACTCTGCTGCACGACCACCTAAGGTCATACACATGCGATCTAATAACTGCTCTGTTCGGGTAATATATTCTTCCTTAGGTAAGTATTGGGCATAGCCCAAGGTGCCAATTCCTCTAGGTACGATCGTAACTTTCACTAAAGGAGAAGCATGTTCTAAGAACCAACCACATATGGCATGACCTGCTTCGTGGTAGGCAATAATTTCCTTTTCCTTAGGAGAGATCAATTTATTCTTTTTCTCTAATCCACCAATTACTCTATCCAAGGCATAATTAAAATCATCTAGATTTACTTCCGTTTTATCTCGGCGAGCAGCAACAAGGGCTGCCTCATTACATACATTCGCAATGTCGGCACCCGCAAAACCAGGTGTCATTTCTGCTAACGTATCAGGCTTAATATCGGCACCAATTTTAATCTTTTTTAAATGCACTTTGAAGATGGCCTCTCTACCCTTCAAATCAGGTCGGTCAATACCAATTTGTCTATCAAAACGACCTGGTCTTAATAACGCCTGATCTAGTACATCAGGTCTATTGGTAGCAGCCATCAAAATCACCCCTTTATCTGTGCTAAATCCATCCATTTCTACTAATAGCTGATTCAGCGTGTTTTCTCTTTCATCATTTCCTCCTTGCAAAGAACCTCGACCTCTAGCTCTACCGATTGCATCAATCTCATCTATGAAAACGATACAAGGCGCTTTTTCCCTTGCTTGTTTGAATAAGTCTCTAACTCTAGAAGCACCTACCCCGACAAACATTTCAACAAAATCAGAACCAGATATAGAAAAGAATGGTACGCCAGCTTCTCCTGCTACCGCCTTTGCTAGTAAGGTTTTACCAGTACCTGGAGGACCTACTAACAATACCCCTTTAGGTATCTTGCCTCCCAGTGCTGTGTACTTTTTTGGATGCTTCAAAAAGTCCACAACTTCCATGACCTCTACTTTCGCTTCATCCAAGCCTGCTACATCTTGAAAAGTAACGTTCACCTTTGAATTAGCATCAAATAAAGTTGCTTTAGATTTACCAATATTGAAGATCTGAGAACCTGCTCCACCAGGACCGCCGCCCACCCTGCGCATGATAAATACCCAAATACCAATGATAATCAATAAAGGGAAAATCCAACTTAACAGGGGCGTCAACCAATCTTCTTGCTTATCATATTTTACAGCAAACTGAGCATCGCCAGGTAAGTCTTGTTGCAGATCTTTCAAGTCCCGTGCAAACGTATCCTCAAAGCCAATAT
Source organism: uncultured Saprospiraceae bacterium (assembly GCA_937973995.1). Classification (GTDB taxonomy): domain Bacteria; phylum Bacteroidota; class Bacteroidia; order Chitinophagales; family Saprospiraceae; genus JAFMDF01. The sequence continues at coordinate 6,255 of CALJIQ010000500.1, read as the reverse complement.
CGAATATATAATGTGGACGATCACCAAATTTATTTTTGGCAGCATCTTTATACTTCTCGTTATTAAGGAATCCTTCTTTCAAAAAGACATGTGCATAGGTTTTATTAATCACCTTTACCTGCTTCACCGCACCATCTTGCGCCATGCTTTTGAATCGCAACCAATCAATCTCTTTATTACCCACGCTGGATACATTAAAGATTTGTAGAGCGATTAGGAAAAGCGCAATTAGACCATAAATCCAATAAGAATTGAATTTAGGACCTGGTACCTTTCCATTAGAATCATTTTTATTTTCCATTAGGATAATTCGTTAGTGTATCAATTTTGAATTTTGAATTGAGAATTTTGAATGTGCAAATCACACATTATTCAAAATTCAAAACTCATCATTCAAAATTAAAGATTGGCGTACTCTGTTATTTGAGCATCGCTCCATAAATCTTCTATTTCGTAGAAAGCTCTCTTTTCGGGATGAAAAACATGGACTACTGTCAAAAAATAATCTACCAATACCCACATGGATCCTTGCATACCCTCCACATGAGAAGGAAATATTTGTAACTCTTGTTTCAAGCGTTTTTGTATATTCGCAGCAATCGCTTGGACTTGGGTATTTGATTCGCCTTCGCAGATGATAAAGAAGTCTGTAGGGGCATCGTCTAACTCTCTTAAATCTAACTTGACGATATTTTTTCCTTTTATATCTTGAATCGCATCAACGATTGTATCATTTAGTTGTTGGGCGGATTGTTCAGCTGTGATTACTTGAGCTTGATTCAAATTATTCTTTTAAAATTATGACTCCATAAGTAATTGGAATCCAAATATGTAAAATTACAAAAAATACCTATGTTTCGACTCTAATTAAAGGAATTAAACAACATTAAATTAGATGTCTAATCATAGGACTATCAAATTTAACCTAAGATAACATTTTTTTTATTACGAAAATGTTAAGGAATGGTCAAATATAGGGGCTTTAGTAAGGAGTTAGGAGTGAAAAATGAGGAGTGTATTTCAATTTTTCTGCCCTCCTTACTACTTAACTTCTCACTAATTAACTCCCATCATTATGATTTCCTCTAATAACACAATTTTTATTGGAAAGGTTCTCTATGAACTGTTATCGGTTGGTTCTACCAATCAGTATGCTCTTGATGTATTATCAAAAAGTAAACCAACTGAGGGTACTATTTTTATTACCCACGACCAGTATGCAGGTCGTGGACAATCGACTAATACTTGGGAGAGTGAACCGAACAAGAATCTAACGTTCAGTCTAGTACTCTATCCTACCTTTTTGGCAGCTCGTCAACAATTTCTTTTGAACCAAGCCATTTCCTTAGGCGTATTAACGACCCTTCAATATTTCATTCCTAAACAATGCACGATAAAATGGCCCAATGATTTATATGTAGAAAACCGAAAGATTACGGGTATGTTGATTCAAAATGCTTTGAAGGGATCCACCATACAGTCATCTGTAATTGGGATTGGATTGAATGTAAATCAGCATATATTTACAAGTGATGCTCCTAATCCTACTTCTGTATTGTTGGAGACAGGTACGTCTTTTACACTAGCCTCCGTTTTGGAATATCTCTGTCAACAACTCGAAAGATACTATCTACTTCTAAAAGCAGGTCGTTTTCAAGCTTTGCAGCAAGCATATGAACAAGCATTGTTTAGAGTAAATCAACCTCATCCTTATAAAAGAACAGATGGTTCTTTGTGTCAAGGGACGATTGTTGGTGTCACTGATACTGGTTTATTGCGCTTGCAAACAGAAAGGGGGGAAGAGCAGTTTGCTTTGAAAGAAATTGGGTATGTTCTCTAGAGAGAACTCCCCCCAACCCCCTCTTGAAAAGAGGGTGAGTACGTTATCGCTAAGTCTTGGCAAAGTGCCAAGCGTTCGCACGTTCCCCTCTTTAAAGAGGGGTTAGGGGAGTTACTCTTCGATAAAGAACTTCCTCTAGATAGAAACAAGAGATCAATAGACAGATGAATGAAGAAGATGCTAAAAGAACTCTCCCGACGTTATCGCTAAATCTTGGCAAAGTGCCAAGCGTTCGCACGTTCCTCTCTTTAAAGAGGGGTTAGGGGAGTTACTCCCATATCAACCTTCAATCAAATTTCCAAATCGCTGATTAAATCCAGCAATGCCTTGTAACCCGCCCGTATGAATTCCTACGATCGTACTTCCTGATGGAAAATATTCTTGTTCTATTAACTCAAAAATTCCATACATCATTTTTCCTGTATAAAGAGGATCTAGTGGTATTTGGTGTTGCTGTTTAAATTGATTGATAAAGTCAATCAATGTTACATTAAACTTAGCATAACCACCAAAATGATAATCATTATTGATTGCCCAATTTACAGTTGGATCTATTTCATTGATCCCTAAAAGACTAGCAACTTCTTTTGTTAGGAAATTTCCTTTTAAAGCAGCAAAGCCCAAGATTTTACTAGGTGTTTTAGCTCCTTGAATGATACCAGCCATTGTACCTCCAGTGCCACAAGAGGTACAGATATAGTCGGGTGTTAGAGATAGCTGTTGATTAATTTCTATGGCTATTTCGGCACAACCTGGTAAGGCAAAGGCATTGGTTCCACCTTCTGGAATTGGGTAAAAGTTACCCCATTTTTCTTGTAAGGATTTTAAGTAGGTAGGATGATTTTTTTGCCTATACGCTGATCTAGTTACAAATTCTAACTGCATTCCTTGATCTAAGGCAAATTGAAGAGTGGGATTTAGTGGGCTCCTTCTTTCTCCTCGAATGATGCCGATGGTTTGAAATCCAAAGACTTTTCCTGCTGCAGCTACTGCATAGATATGATTAGAAAATGCTCCTCCAAAGGTCAATAAAGTGGCATGTTTTTTTGCGCTTGCCTGTTCTAGATTATATTTTAATTTTCGCCACTTATTGCCCGATATTGTTGGGTGGATCAGATCTTCTCTTTTTAAAAATAAGCGTAGCTGGGAGTCTTTTAAGCGAGCATCTTTTATCTCTTGTAAAGGGGAAGGAATAGTCAAGGTAATGATTAATTTGGTTGACGGTAGACGGTTGTTTCACTGGACGATAGACGGATTGGTTACGACATTGAAAAATCAGAAATAAACACTTCTCATAGTAACGTTTCACCTAGATGAGTGGATAGAACGGATAATGGTTTTCTGTCAACTGTCAACCGAAATCTCCTTACTTTCTAAATTTTCGTTTTTTAGTAAACTTCTTGTTGTTATGCGATTTTCGCTCTGAGGCACGTTGCTTCAATCGCTCTTGTTTATTGTATTTTTTCTTATCCTCAATCAATTTTTCAATCAAATCTTCTCGACCAATACTAGTTAATTTATCTCGAATTTGTTGTTGATTTTCTCGTTTGTACCAGAAGAAAAACAGGTGTTGATTTTTCTTTTCGTGTCTGGTTTTAGCAGTATAAACGGGCTTTAAAGTATAAGGATGTAATCCAGTGTAATATATAATGGTAGCTACTGTCATGGGCGTAGGCGTAAAGCCTTGTACCTGTTCTAATTGGAAGCCCATATCTTTTGTTTCGGCTGCCAAGTTAGCCATGTCTTCCATCTGCGATCCCGGGTGACTCGAAATGAAATAGGGGATCAATGGTTGATTCAAGCCATGCTTTTTATTGATTTTATCATACTTTTTCTTGAATTCATGGAAGTGCTTGAAAGAGGGCTTTCGCATGATTTTTAGCGTAGCATCTGAAGTATGTTCAGGAGCGACTTTCAAACGACCACTGATATTACAAGTCACTACTTGTTCCATGTATTCATCCAAACTATCATCCGCATTTTTATTATAACTGTCCACTAATAAATCATATCGAATGCCACTTCCTACAAAGGCTTTTTTTACTTTTTCGTGTGCTGCTGCTTTCTTATAAATTTCAGTCATGGGTTTATGACTAGTATCCAAATTGCTGCAAATCACAGGATGAATACAAGAAGGGGCTACACAACGGTCGCAAATCGATTGCACTTTTCCTTTCATCTTGTACATATTGGCGGACGGACCACCCAAATCGCTAATGTATCCTTTGAAACCAGGCATCTCCGTTACGGCATCTACCTCTTTTAAAATAGATTCTTCCGAACGACTAGCAATGAATTTTCCTTGATGGGCAGAGATGGTACAAAAGCTACAACCCCCAAAACAGCCACGGTGCATGTTGATAGAAAAGCGAATCATTTCATAAGCAGGGATCGCACCTCGCTTATCGTATTTGGGATGCGGCAGACGAGTATAAGGCAAGTCAAAAGAAGCATCAATCTGCTTTTCTGACATAGGCGGATAGGGTGGATTGACTATTAAATTCTTGCCATTGACCTCTTGTATGATTCTTCTAGCATTTACTTTGTTAGATTCTTGCTCTATGATTTTGAAATTGGCTGCAAAAGATCGCTTATCTCGCATACACTTTTCATGAGAGCTCAAATGGACATCTACCCATTTTTTGTTCTTGGGGACGGCCTCTTCTTTGGGTCTTTGAATAGCCGTTTGAGGAACTGTATCAATAGAAGAAAATGGAACGCCTCTTTTTAATAAGCGAATTATTTCTCGTAAGGGCAATTCTCCCATACCATACACCAACATATCTGCCCCACTCATTTCCAAGATATTGGGAAACAATTCATCCTTCCAATAATCGTAATGCGTCACTCGTCTTAAAGAGGCTTCAATACCGCCGATTAAAATAGGAATTTCAGGATATAGACTTTTTAAAATTCTGGTATAAATGGTTGTCGCATAATCAGGACGAAAATGCGCTGCCCCACTTGGCGTATAAGCATCTGTGGAACGTCGGCGTTTATTGGCGGTATAGTGATTCACCATTGAATCCATACAACCAGAGGTAACACCAAAGAACAATTTAGGCGTACCCAATTTTTTAAAGTCTCGCAAATCATCTTGCCAATTGGGTTGTGGCACTAAGGCTATCCGAAGACCTTCGCTTTCTAATATCCGCCCAATTACCGCAGACCCAAAAGCAGGATGATCTACGTAGGCATCTCCCGAAATTAGGATAATATCTAATTCTTCCCACCCTCTCTCTTCTACTTCTTTTTTAGTAATGGGTAACCAGTCTGATACAGGACGCTTGATTTGCATACTGTAAAATTACGGAAAAGAATTGAACGCAGAGACGCAGAGGCGCAGAGAATATTTAAACTCCACGTTTCTGCACCTTTGAGTTCTATATTAAATTTCACGAATTAAAAAGAATCCATCATTTCCTTGCTCTTGATAGAGTGGCATTAAGATTCGACAATCTTCTTGTACCGCAATAGGCCCCTGCTTATCATCGGCTATGATTTCTCCTTTTTGTAAGGGTTGAAAATTGATATAGCCTGGGCGCATTTTGAATTGGTCGGATGGTTGAATGTGGTGCGTAAGAATGAGTTCACAAATAGAAGGCAAGCCTTTAGCATACTCCAATAAAATGCTATCATGTTGATTCTCAATATGGGTAGGATCAACGCAGCCGATACTACGTAAGCAAGCGATAACGGCCGCTATAGATCGATTGACAGATAAAGATTCTTCATGTTGTCCTGCTTCAAAACAAACAGCAGTGGTGGGGATCGAAAAATGTTGGGTATTAAAATAATGTAATATGGTGCCTTGTATGCCTCTTAATAAACCTATGATGACGGGTGCGTGGAGTTCTTTTCCTATTTTAATGCTCAAAGGATCGTCGGTAACTACTACAAAAATGCCTCCTGTTGCAGTCGTCGTATGTAAATCTAAAATAATTAATTCGGTAGGTTGATAGTCTATAATCTCCTGTTGGATAGTGGCAAGTAACTGATATTGTTCTAAGTCTTCTGTTGCTAACTGAGATGGATTTTTAGACAGAACCTTAGTAACTCCTTCTGTAGTCCATTGCCTATTTAAGTCCTTTGCTAAATATCTTTTTCCAGCTTTTAATGCTTGTAAGTTTCCTCTTAATCCTAGAATTCGACCTTTAAAATAAAAATCAGGATTGGTAATAGGTTCTACTTCCAGCATTTTAAAAACCAAGTCCAGTGCTCGAACACCTGCTCGCTCGTTCCCATGAATACCTCCAAAACAAATGAGCAAAGGTCCTTTCTCTTTACCAGTATATCTGCCAATTATTCGGTTCAAGATGTTGTGGGTTGCGAGTTGTGATTTGTGAAATCCGTCACTTCGCTACGTGACGGGAAGTGGTCTTTTGGGGGCAGAAAATCTATATTTCGCCACGGCG
>CALJIQ010000499.1 GCA_937973995.1 uncultured Saprospiraceae bacterium | reverse complement strand
TCAGGTAATTGTTGGCTCACTTCCGCATGTTTGCCCATACGATGGCTAAAGTGTAAGAAATAGGTTTGATCGGCATTGATTTCTTTAGCTAAAGCAATGGCTTCTTCCAAGTTTAAATGAGCATGGTGGGGACGATGATGGAGCGCACTTAAAACCAAAATCTTTGTATGCTTCACTTTCTCTAGTGAGACAGGCGGCAGCGTTTTTACATCGGTTAAATAAGTAAAATCGCCAAAGCGATAACCCAAAATGGGCAACTTGCCATGCCTTACTTCAATCGGAATAATAGGAGGCAAGTCTAATACTTGGAAGCTGTGACTAGAGGATATAGGATGTAACTGTATTCGGGGAGCACCAGGATAGGGATCAGCGGAAAAAACATAGTCAAATCGATTTCGCACATCTTTTAATACGCGTTCCATTCCGTAGACGGGCATGTGCATTTGATGTAAAAAATTGAAAGGTCTTACATCATCCAGCCCAATGATATGATCGTTGTGTTCATGGGTTAATAAGATGGCATCTACTTTAGAGAATCGATTGGTAAGCATCTGTTGTCTAAAATCAGGTCCAACATCTATGACTATATTTTTTCCCTTCCACTCGATGGCCACCGAACACCTCAATCGTTGATCTTTGGGATCGTCCGATTGGCATACGTCGCAAGTACAACCTATAACAGGTACCCCTTGAGAGGTTCCCGTCCCTAAAATGGTAATTTTCATCATGTTTCCTCTTCCTTTTCACTCTTACTCCGCATCACCTGTTTGAATGTTTTTTGGCTTTTTTCAGAAAGACTAGCCTCCTCTACCTCTAATTTTTCCAGAATATCGATCAAGACATTGATTCGGCCCTCTGTTTCATAAAATTTATTGATCACTGCTACTTTTTGATGCTCGACGATGCAGTAACCAGATTGAAAATTACCTCTCGCATATCGAATGGTATAGTCCAATTCTTCCAGCACCTCCTCTACTTTGCCCAATAAGTGTTTGGTATATTTTAATTCTGCCATAGATTGTTCATTTGCCATTAGTCATTAGTGAATAGGTGTCTTTTGGCTAATATTCTATTAACCGATGACTAATGACCAAATTCTCCTATTTTTGCCCAAAGTTAAGATTATTATAGAAGGAACAATGACGAAATATACAGGACTTCGTCTAATCCTTTACATTCCTATTTGCGTATTACCCAGTATATCATACAGTATGAAAAGAAAATTACTAGAAACGGAGCAGAAAGCACTAGAGATCAATTTGAATGATAAAATTTATGGTGCTTTTGCGGAGATTGGTGCGGGGCAAGAGGTAGCCCGTTATTTTTTCCAAGTGGGTGCTTCCTCAGGAACCATTGCCAAAACCGTATCTGCTTATGATAAAGTAGTATCCGATAAGATATATGGCATCGAGGGAACGGGCAGATATGTTTGTGAATCAAGGGTTTACAAAATGCTAGACCATGAGTATGAATTGATGGAAGATCGCTTAGATCACGAACGACCCGATACTTGTTTTTTTGCATTTGCAGATACCATTTCTGCCATCAATTTCACGAAAACGATTAGAGGAAATGGATGGTTGGGCATCCGTTTTCAATTAGACTCGCAAGCAGCCCCCAATGATTTGGTGGTGCATGCTAAGATGCTGGATAATGATAATAAACTCCAGCAACAAGCCATTGGCATATTGGGGGTAAATATGGTATATGCCTGCTATAAATACAAGGACGACCCAGAAGTCATGATGCAATCCTTATTGGATGGGCTACAAGGTCGTTTATCGATAGATATGGTGCGCTTGACAGGTCCTGATTTTGAAGAGGTGGATAATCGATGGTTGAGTTTGATGTTGGTCAGAAATGGTTTGACAGAGGTGGCTATCTTTGATTCGGAAGGACATAATGTCCACGCCTCCGAATTTTTGTATAAAAAACATGTTATGATTGTCAGGGGTAGTTTTAGACCAGCTACCTTAGTCAACATGGACATGATTAAAAGTGGCTTTACGCAATTTCGACAAGATTTTGATGTGCCTTCTAATAAAGCCTATTTATTAACGGAAATCACTTTGGATAATCTTTGTAGTGATGGAAAATTGAATGAAAAAGACTTTTTAGACCGAGCAGATTTACTCTGTGCGATGGGGCAAACTGTTATTATATCCAATTGCGAAAAGCAACAAAAGTTAATTGATTATCTATCCGATTATAAAATCCAAAAATTAGGTTTAGTATTGGGGGTTCGTGAATTACTAAATATCATGAATGATACCTATTATGATAATCAGGAAAAATCGCTATTAGCGGCTTTCGGGGCACTGTTCACGCAAAAGGTAGCCTACTACATCTACCCTGCTTTACAAGAAGGCAGCGGTGAAGTTATCAATTGTGAAAATTTACCCATCCCAGAAAAAATAAAATTTTTGTACAAACACTTGTTAGGATCCAAACAAATCAAAGATATTAATGGATATAATCCAGATGTATTACATATATTTTCTAAACAGGTGCTTCAAATGATCGAAAACGATGAAGAAGGATGGGAACAAATGGTCCCTACCAAAGTCGCCGCCTTGATAAAAGAGAAATGCCTATTTGGCTTTCCTTATCAACGGATGGAATTTGAATATTAACTTTAAGTAGGCGTTATGGTATTTTGGTTTTGTGGCATTGTGGTCAAGTTTACTTCTACGAAAATTTCATCGAATTTCAACCCTATACTCCACATTGAAAACCCAACCATACTACCAAAAGACCATAAAACCACAATACCAAGTCAACTATCAACAAAAGAATATTAAATTATAAAATCAACTATAAAAGATATGAAACTTATTCAAAAACACTTTTTCATTTTATGCCTATTTGCTTTTAGTGCGCTTACCTCCTGCTCACAGAGCGTTCCAGCGGTAAAAGCAGCTGCGAACAAAGCAAATGCAGCTACAGCAAAGTCTTCTTCTGGTTATGTCTTTGATGTAAACTTGCGTCCAGGTGGAGCCGCTTTTTATGCAATGGATACCAATACAGGTGCCGTTAGCTATATGCTAGATTTTGGAGACAATGCGGGCAAATGGGCCAACTACGGAAATACGATTAAAGATCCAGGAGGTGCCCCCTTATTGTTTGAAGCAGTTAACAATGAACAAGGCGCAGTTATTTATGCGATGGATGCTCAAACTGGGCAACTGTTTTACTTGGCAGATTACGGAGAGGATCAGGGTCGATGGATGAAATTTGGCGGCTTAATTCGGCAGAATGCATTGAACATGCTGCAATTTAATTTGATCCAAAGAGAAACGGGTAATATTACTTTCTATGCTTATGATAACTTTACCCATAAAACTTATTACCTGAACTTATATGGAGATAATCCAGGTAAATGGGCTGCTTTTGGTAATCCTTATCAGGAGGAGAAATAGTTGGTGATTTTGTAAAAATGTTTGATGGCTTGATGGCTTGATGGTTTGATGGTTCACGTGATGTTGACCATCAGGCCATCAAGCCATCTAACCATCACCTTAAATCACTTCTTATAATTCTCATACCCAATCTTTTCCAATCGCTCGTATTTCTTAGCCACTCCTTCCTCTAGATTTCTCTTGTACAAGATCATACGATTCATAATGGCTTCGTCGCTGGCACCTAAAATCTGCGCAGCCAATAAGCCTGCATTTTTTGCTGCATTCAACGCTACGGTCGCTACGGGTACGCCATTGGGCATTTGCAAAATAGACAAAATAGAATCCCAACCATCAATAGAATTGGAAGATTTGATAGGTACGCCGATGACAGGTAAAGGGCTTAAGGAGGCCACCATCCCAGGTAAATGAGCTGCCCCACCTGCACCAGCAACGATTACCTTGACGCCTCGCTTATGCGCTGACTTAGCAAAATTAAATAAGCGATTAGGCGTGCGGTGTGCCGATACGATTGTCAGTTCAAAATCAATCTCTAATTCTTTTAAAATATCCCCTGCTTGTCGCATGACGGGTAGGTCAGAATCCGACCCCATAATGATGCTTACTTTTTTGGACATTGTTTAGTCATTGGTCATTGGTTATTGGTCATCAGTTATTAGTCATCGGTCTACTACCAATCACCAGTTACCAATCACCAGTTACCAATCACTATTTAGGAGGTTGGGAAAAAGCTATTTACCTATTATTTATCTCCCGCTAAGTCTCGCAAAGGTATCGCTAAGTCTCGCAAAGGTCTAACTTAGCGCAACTTTGCGGGAAATACATCTTGGCTAAATTATTTCTTGCTCAATTCCTTACTTACTACTTTCAAAGTATCTTTTACCATTCTCGCCTTAGATTTAGCTTCTTCAATAGAATCAGCCACAACTGTCACATGCCCCATTTTCCGATAGGGCTTCGTCATTGCTTTTCCATAAATATGCACTTTTACCCCTTCTAATTGCAGGCATTCTTCTAAGCCATCATAGTGAACGGGACCTGTAAAATCAGGGTGACCTAGTAGGTTGACCATCACGGCAGGTTGCACCGCTTTTGTACTTCCTAGAGGGAGGTTCAAAATGCCTCTTAAATGCTGTTCATATTGCGAAGTGATCGCACTATCTATCGTATGATGTCCACTATTATGGGGACGAGGAGCTACTTCATTGACGAGAATCTCGCCTGATTTATTCAGAAAAAATTCTACGGCTAAGAGTCCACAAATATCAAAAGCGGTGATGATTTTCTTGGCTAGTTGGGTCAATTCCTCCGCTTGTTGAGATGTAATCGCCGCAGGACAAATTAAAAACTCTACTAAATTGGCGACTGGATTAAACTCCATTTCTACAGGGTCAAACGCCTTCACTTCCCCTCGCTCATTCCTAGCAACAATAACTGCCAATTCTTTCTCTATATCCACCATTTCTTCTACCATACTCGGTCCCTCTAATAGCTTTTCTGTTACATCCGCTTGGTTCCGAATGACCGCTACGCCTTTCCCGTCATATCCTGCAGTTCTTGTTTTTTGGACAAATGGCAAGGATAAACGCCTATCTAAGATCGCTTCTAAAATTGCTTTTTTATTATCTAATAATTGAAACGGCGAGGTAGGTATTTGGTGTTTAGTGTAAAACTGCTTTTGTAAGCCTTTATCCTTAATAATGGCTAATGCCTTTGGAGAAGGATGTACCGTTTTTCCTTCCTTCTCTAAAGCGACTAAAGCCTCCGTATTGACATGCTCTATTTCTATGGTAATCAGGTCCATCTGCCTCCCAAAAGCCAGTACGTCGTCATACTTCTTAAAATCGCCTTCTGCAAATCCGGTGCAATGTGGTCCTGCTGGAAAATCAATGGCTTTATCCATGCAATATAGGGGCAACTCCCAAGGGCTTGCCGCTTGACAGAGCATTTTACCTAATTGACCAGCACCTAGAATTCCTACCTTCGGGAAGTTGGGCATGCGTATGGGTTGCGGGTTGCCGAGTTGCGAGTGAACGGGTTGCGGGTTCAAGTTACACTTGCAACTCGTTCACCTGCAACTCGCAACCCGTTCACTCGTTTATTCTTTTCCAATTAAAGCATCCAATGAAAATCGTCCAGAGCCATTCCAAAGTAAGATCAAATAAGGAATCAAATACAGAATAGCCATCTCCATTTTTTTGAATGGATCACTTATGTGAATGACGAAAATGGCTACCAACATGGTAATCAATAGCGGAATTACCGCTAGTCTGGTAAACAGACCTACTACCACCAACAAGGCACAAAGTACCTCTGCAAAAACGGTTAAGCCCAAAGAAAATTCCGCTCCCAATCCTATAGGATCGGCAAACTTGATGGGGTCTTCATTCAACAGTTTTTGAAACTTTCCCCAGCCGTGGTTGATGAGCATCAAACCGCCAAAAGTCAGTCGAAGTAATAATAAAGAAATATCAGACAAGCGTCCACTATTTTTAAAACCAAATGGATTTACTAAACTCATGGATTTTGTTTTAGGTGACAGGAGTCAGGAGTCAGGAGTCAGGTAGGGTTACTACTGACTCTTGGTCCCTGATACTTGACCACTCGTTCAAGCACAAATTTAAAAAAATAAGGTGAACCAGAAATTTCTGATTCACCTTATTTTATAATTATGCCACTTCCACACACTTCGCTATACCTGCTTACTTCTCTGCAGTTTTCTTCTTCGTGGCTTTCTTCTTTTTAGTTTTTTTCTCTTTAAAAGAGCCTGGCAATTCCTCTTCAATATAGGCTTTGACCTGTTCCCAAGTCAACTCTTTGGCTTCTTCACTAGTCATTCGTTTACCTTCTTCATTTTTGGGCAACTTAATGCTTTTCTTTTTAAAACGGATGAAAGGTCCCCAACGACCATTCTCTACAGCGACTTTTTCGTCTTCCCATTTATGAATATAGCGGTTGGCTTCTTTTTCTACTTTCTTTGCTATTAATTCGTGCGCCTCTTCCACGGAGAGATTCTCAAAGTCATACCGATTAGGTACATTCACGAATAATTTATCCCATTTTAAATAGGGACCAAAACGTCCTTTGCCTTTGGTGTAATCAATCCCTTGGTATGTGCCTACTGGCGCATCTTCTTTCTTCTTGATTTCAATTAGCTCAATCGCTCGCTCTTTGGTAATCGCCAATGGGTCTTCCCCTTTTGGAATGGATACGTATTTTTCTCCAAATTTCACATAGGGACCAAAACGACCAATTGCCACAGATACTTCCTGCTCATCATAAGTCCCCAAATCTTTGGGGAGTTTAAAGGCATCCATCGCTTCCTCGAAGGTGATGGTTTCTAAGGACTGACCAGGGCGGAAGTTCCCGTATTTTGGTTTTTCACCCTCGGCTAGTTCCTCCGCCGTCCCCATTTGTACTAAGGGTTTACCCCATTTAGACATACGGACTAAAACGGTTCTACCTGTCTCAGGGTCTTTCCCCAACTTGCGCTCCCCTACTGCTCGATCTGCATTTTCAATTGTCTCTTGAACTAAGGTGTGAAAAGGGGTATAAAAAGACTTGAGCATTTTATTCCACTGCTCATCTCCACTAGCTATATTATCAAATTTCTTTTCAATATCGGCCGTAAAGCCGTAATTCATGATTTGCTCAAAATGCTGATTTAAGAAATCCACCACAATCATTCCCATATCTGTAGGATACAAACGATTGCTCGATGCGCCCGTCATCTCCGTCGCTTGCTCCTTGCTTACGGCTCCTTTTTGAAGGGTTAATATCGTATAGTTTCTAGGGGTTCCTTCTCTTTTTTCTTTGACGACATAGCCCCTAGCTTCTTCCATGATTCGACTAATCGTCGGCGCATAGGTGGAAGGACGACCAATCCCCAATTCTTCTAATTTTTTCACCAATCCTGCTTCCGTATATCGTGCTGGCGGTCGGGTAAACCGTTCCATAGCCGTAAGCTGGAATAAACTAAGACTTTGACCCACAGTTAAAGGTGGCAAGATGCCTTTTGCCTCATTCTCCTCTTCCTCCTCATCAGTGGACTCAATATATACTTTTAAAAAACCATCGAATTTTAATACTTCTCCTTGTGCTTTTAAATTCGCATCTGGAAGGGTAGAAATGCCAATATCAACGGTCGTCTTTTCTAATTCTGCATCGGACATCTGAGAGGCAATCGTGCGCTTCCAAATCAACTCATATAATCGCTGTTGATCCCGATCATCGGTAACTTGTTGGTTTTCTATATAGGTAGGACGGATGGCTTCGTGGGCCTCCTGTGCGCTGGCATCCTTGCTCTTATATCGTCTAGTATGCACATAAGACTTTCCATAGTCTTTTTCTATCGTATCCGATATATTTTGCAACGCTACCTCAGACAGGTTCTTTGAATCTGTCCGCATATAGGTAATATGCCCTTGCTCGTATAAACGTTGGGCATTTTGCATGGTACGCTTCACCGCAAAGCCCAATTTTCTACTGGCTTCCTGTTGTAAAGTAGAAGTCGTAAAAGGAGCCGCAGGTTTCCGCTTGGCTGGTTTAACTTGAATATCTTTTATTGAAAAATCCGCCCCATTACAGTTGTCCAAAAAGGCTTGGGCATCCGCTTCTTTATCATATCGAAGTGGAGATTCTGCTTTTAGAATAACCTCTTTCCCATCTTTATTCAAGACCTCAAACAAAGCAGACACCTTATAATAAGGTGTACTATCAAAATTTTGAATTTCTCGCTCTCGCTCTACCACTAATTTCACGGCCACTGACTGCACCCTACCCGCAGATAATTTTCCTTTTACTTTTTTCCAAAGTGTTTCTGACAATTCAAAACCTACTAAGCGGTCTAATATCCGTCTCGCTTGTTGTGCATTGACTAAGTCTATATTAACCGTTCTAGGAGATAGAATCGCCTTCTGGATGGCAGGTTTGGTAATTTCCCTAAATACAATTCGCTTGGTAGAAGTCTCATCTAATCCCAACTCTTTACACAAGTGCCAAGCAATCGCCTCCCCCTCTCGGTCCTCATCCGTTGCTAACCATACTTCTTCTACCTTCTTAACCCATTCCTTTAAATCCTTAACAACTTTCGTCTTTTCAGGGGATACGACATAATTAGGGGTGAAATCGTTCTCGACGTCCACGCCCTTATTATTTTTCTGAAGATCTCGGATATGCCCCATACTGGACTTCACCTTAAACTCCTTCCCTAAGTACTTTTCAATTGTTTTGGCTTTCGCTGGTGACTCAACAATTAAAAGGTTCTTTGGCATAATACGATTTTAGTTTAAATGATTAATAAACTTTATTCGGTTGACGGTGGACGGTCGTTTCACTTGACGGTGAACGGACCGTTACCATACGAATTGTTTCTAGAATAAACGCTAATGATGCTCGAAAAATCATGAATGTATTGATTTGGATGAACTATTCAAAATTCAATCATTCAAAATTCAATCATTAGAAAT
>CALJIQ010000498.1 GCA_937973995.1 uncultured Saprospiraceae bacterium | reverse complement strand
AGTCTGACAAAAATAAGTTAACAACTTTGCTTTTCAGTTGATTGATTATTAATTACTGATTATTAGCTAATTAGGCGTGTTCAGTAGCGTCTGGAAAATAATTAATAATCAATAATTAATAATGTCACACTACTTACTCTTTTGTAATCCAACTTTCTTCTGACCCCTGAAAATAAAAATGCCAGTATCCGATTGTGCGAATACTGGCTATATTGGGTGAATGAATGTTATCTTCTTTTGAAAAGGAAACGATTACCGTACCTTCATCATTTTTCCGAGTGAAATTCTATTTCCATTGTCCACTACAATAATATTGTAAATACCACCTGCTAGATTAGATACATCTAGTTTCAGGTGATTATTTCCTGCCAATACTTTTTCTTTGTAGAAATATACTAGCTCCCCTATATTATTGTACAATAAAACTTCTTTATCTCCTTCCGATTTATCCCAAGCGAAAGTAACGTTGACTTGCTCACTTGATGGATTTGGAAAGATTTCTGTTTTGTTTACAAGCGTTTCTTGAACAGGAGGTGTCGCTTCTGTTTCATCTGCTACTAATGTTTTGACACCAAAATCACATTCAAAAGACTTATCACTAACATTGCTAATATATGCTTCGCCTAGTGCGCCATGCACAGCAATAGAATTTCCGATATTAGCATTTCTAGAATTTGGTGGCAAGAATGGATCGTTACTGTTATTAATTAATGACACTTGTCCACTACAATCATATTTGTTTTTAAAGCAAAATAACTTCGTAGGTGTGCCTTCCACAAAATCCATTGGCTCCAAGCCTGTTGTGACCAAAGAAAAAGAAAGGTAATCATACTCAGGCGCTTCCGCAGGGCTATCTACTCTAGAATTCATAACCCATTCTACACCAGGCGTTAGTGAAGTAAAATCTTTTAACTCAAAAGCACCTGTTGGAGCTTTCACGGTAATCTGTGCAGTAGCAGTTCTATTATAAGGGTGTTCCCAAGTAACATTTGGTAGCATAGAGACAATGTATGTCTTAGTCGTCGGATCAACATCCAGCATGAGTTGTACCTGCGCGTTTACATTAAAGTGTGTGATCATTACAAATAGAGTGGCCTTTAAAATTTGCCCTAGTTTCATGTTTAATTTGTTTTAGAGGTTCAATTAAGAGGTATAAAGTATGAGGTATAAGAGAGGAAGTATTCTACTTCTTACTTATTTCATACTGGACGCACATCATTAACCTAGCCCCTGAATTTAGGAATTTACTCAAAGTTTTTATTACGGTGGGAGGTGAGTTTACTGATTACTAACTATTGATTATTCAGTCACTAAATGTAGTTCCAGAAATAATCAATAATTAGTAATCAATAGTTGAATTTACTCTTTCTCAGGAACCTGCTCCTCAATGAAGAAGTTCGTGAAGAAGTTAGGATTCTCAGGATGGCTTAGGATATTGAAGAAAATTAAATCATCAATATCGTTATTTAATCCTTGGTATAGAACTTCTCCATCCATATTACAATCACTTAAAAAGTAACCTTGTGTAATGTGATTATAGATAGGTGGATTATTCAATTCATCTAAGAAAATGGTGAAGAAAATACCATCTGTATCAGGAATACCTACTCCACTTCCTTGGAAGATGACGAAGCGATTTCCATCTGTATTTCCACCCCAAAGCACATGGGTGCCTTCTAGATCTTTTTGGGCAGCGGTCCCCCAAGTTGCTACAGAATTATCAGTCAAGTCTATAGTCGTTGGATTTCCTTCATCCCTCGTTAAAGAAATAGGTGCGCCTGTCATAACGCCTAAGTGGTTGCGGTGTTTTATCACTAAATAATAGTCTCCTTCTATAGTTGGGAAAGACACGGGACTCACCCCATCTACATCAACTATATCCCCATCTCTTTGTATCAGTGCTGCACGCGTCTGTGTAACAACTGTTTCGTCATCTGCTGGTCGAACTTCTAAGTAGATCCAATCTACAATGGCATCTGCTCCTTCAACGGCTAATACGCCATCTTGTAAACTTTCTCCACCTCCTGACCCTACGTGGGTAAATGGTTTAACACCTCCAATCTCTAAGTCAGTAAAAGGCTCTTGTGATGGAATATAATCCTTTGCTCGTAAGTCATCTCGCATCATTCCCGTTCCTCGATCATAAGCTCCTTGCAGGAATACCCTAGCATGAAGATATACCGAATAAGCTGGATCAACGATATCAGGAATACCATCTCCATCGCTATCATCGTTGGTAGGATCTCCATCTCCATTCAAGTCTTCATCTGTATCTAATATGCCATCTCCGTCATCGTCAGGATCCTCACTATTCACCAATCCATCTCCATCTAAATCACAATCTTCTGCTAATGGACCGTCTGGACATGGAGGAGGCGTACTAGCATCACATCCACCAACTATCGGATCAGGATCACATTTGTCAAGTGGGTCTGTATTATTATTATATTCTTCTCCATCTGGGATTCCATCTCCATCTGTATCTGCACTCAGTGGATCGGTGTCAATACCTAGATCAAAAGATCCATCATTCCCTACTTCGTTAGAATCAGAAATACCATCTAAATCGGTGTCAGATTCAGGGTTGTAAGGATCAATGTCAATTTCATCATCTAAGCCATCGCCATCATCATCAAAGTCAATGCTGTTTACAATTCCATCTCCATCAAAATCACATTTACCTGCCGACTTATCCGGAACACATGGGTCCGTATCATCTGGATCCATTTGTGGATCAAGTGCATCAATACCAGGGAAATATCCATCTCCATCTTCATCTACTGCTACACAAGCGATCACATTTGGATTCGGATCACAAGCACTAAGTGGATCACTGTCTAAAGCGGGATTATAATCTCCGTCATTATCTGTCTCTTCTGCATCGGTTAAACCGTCTCCATCACTATCCGAGTTTGGATCAAACGGATCTGCATCTAAGCCATCTAATACCGTATCATTATCATCATCTGGATCATCTTCATTGACAATGCCGTCTCCATCAAAATCACAACTTGCATAAATCGGATTCGGATCACAATTATTCAATGGATCAGATTCGTCGAGATTGGTCTCTCCATCTAAGTTTTTATCTTCTTGCCCGTCTGTTACATTATCATCATCTGTATCCGTATCTAATGGATCTGTTTCATCGTCTTCTTTTTCTCCATTTTGATTCTTATCTTCAATTCCATCTAAAATACCGTCATTATCTGTATCTGCATCTAGTGGGTCTGTATCCACTCCTATATCAAAGGAACCATCTCCTCCTGTTTCAATAGCATCTGGAATACCATCGCCATCACTATCAGATTCTCCATCGAATGGATCTGTATCTAGTCCATCAATTACCCCATCATTATCATCATCCTCATCTTCGCTATTGATAATACTGTCTCCATCAAAATCACAAGTTCCAGCCGCATTATCAGGTTCACATGGATTCGTATCATCTGGATCATGCCCAGCTTCTTCCTCCGTAAAGTCTGGTGAATATCCGTCTCCATCTAAATCCACTCCATCACAGGCCTCACTGTCAGAACTTGGATCACAAGGATTCAATGGATTAGACCCATCCTCCGTTTCTGCACCATCCTCAATGCCGTCTCCATCACTATCTGCATTAAGTGGATCGGTGTCTGTTCCTATATCATAGGTTCCATCACCTCCTGTTTCTTCGTTATCTGATATACCGTCTCCATCACTATCTGAATCTGGATTTAATGGATCAATATCTCCAGTGTCATTTACCCCATCATTATCATCATCTAAATCATCCTGGTTTAATTGAGAATCTCCATCAAAATCACAAATAGCGAATAAGGGTGCGGGATCACAAGGATCGGTACCATCAGATTCGTTATTATCTAAAATTCCATTTTGATTAATATCTTCATCTGTATCTGTAATGCCATCGCTATCCGTATCTACAGAAGCTGGATTTAATTCTCCTGGATCTAATTCTCCGTCCTGATCAATATCTTCTTTTCCATCAGCAATGCCATCTCCATCTGTATCTGCATTAAGCGGATCAGAATCAATGCCTACATCATAAGTACCGTCTCCTCCTGTTTCTGTAATATCTGAAATGCCATCAAAGTCTGAATCGGAATTTGGATCATTTGGATTGGCATCATCTTCATCTAATACGCCATCGCCGTCATCATCTGGATCATCTTCATTAACAAGTCCATCTCCATCTGAATCACATCCTCCATCATCCTCCACTGGCGGATCACAAGCGTCTAAGGGATTGGTTTCTCCCTCATCCAAGGTTCCATTTTTATTTTTATCCTCTTCCCCATCTGTCAACCCATCTCCATCTGTATCTTCTTTACTAGGGTCTGTTTCTCCACTATCCACATTACCATCTTTATCCGCATCTTCTACCCCATCTGGAATTTGATCGTTATCAGAGTCATCATCCATAGGATTAGAATCTTTATCTGGATCATAAATACCATCGCCTCCTGTTTCTGCTATATCGGTTATGCCATCTCCATCACTATCTGAATCTGGATTATAAGGATCAATATCATTTAAATCAGGGACGCCGTCTCCATCATCATCATTATCTTGTGAATTTACTATACCATCGCCATCTAAGTCACAATTTAAAGAAGTAGAATCAGGAATACAGGCATTGGTATCATCTATATCATAGTCCTCATGATTTTGTGGAAAATTGCCTAATAGTCCATCACCATCATTATCTTCAGGTGTACATAAGGTAGTATTCGTATTAGGATCACAAGGATTCAGAGGATCTGTATCTCCCGCTTCTGGATCATATGCACCATCTCCTCCTGTCTCATCGTTATCGAAAATACCATCGTTATCACTATCAGATTCTGGATTGTAATCCTCTACATCATCTACATCCAACACCCCATCATTATCATCATCTAAATCCTCTTCATTTATAATTCCATCTCCGTCAAAATCACAACTTGGAAAAATAAGTTCAGGATCACATTCGTCTAAAGGATTGGTTTCTTCTGCTTCCAATATTCCATTTTGATTGGTATCTTCTTCTCCATCTTTTAATTCATCTTCATCAGTATTCGGGTTGATAGGGTCTGTCTCGCCTTCATCTACTTCTCCATTTTGGTTGGCGTCTTCTACCCCATCTAATATTTTATCATTGTCGGTATCGTCATCTAATGGATTCGTGTCCGTTCCTTCATTATATTCACCATCTCCTCCTGTTTCAACACTATCAAGAATACCGTCATTATCACTATCAGAATCGGCATTCAATGGATCGGTATCGAAAATATCATACACGCCGTCGTTATCATCGTCCAAATCTTGTTGGTTTATAATACCATCTCCATCCAGATCACAAGTAGGAGCACCTTGATTTGGGAAACAAGGATCATCGTCATTTGGATCAAATAAAGGATTGTCTTCGGGAATATTAGTAAAGGTACCATCCCCATCGTTATCTTGTCCAATACAAGCAAAAGCACCAGTACTTGGATCACAAGGATCTAATGGATTGGAGCCATTAGTTGTTTCTGTTATATCATTCACCCCATCAAAATCAGAATCGGAATTAGGATCAAAGGAATTTAAATCTTGTATATCATTCACCCCATCACCGTCGTCATCCGTATCATCGTCGTTTGGAATACCATCTCCATCAAAATCGCAAAGCAGAGCAGTTGTATTAGGATCACACATATCCAATGGATTGGTTTCCCCATCATCTAATATGCCATTTTGGTTAGCGTCTTCATCTCCATCTCCTATATTGTCATCATCTGTATCTGCATCATAAATATGAGTTTCTGTTTCATCTGACATACCATCTCCATTCGTATCTTCAATACTATTGATAATGCCATCTCCATCAAAGTCTCTACAATCGGCTTTATAAGGTTCGTAATTACTTAAGTAACCGAAAGCAGATAAACCACCACCCAAATCTATAATTCCAAAGTCATTTCCAGGGTTAGAACTTTCGGAGTTTGGAAGTTTAGCAAAAGGGTCTGTTTCATTTTCGATCAAATATAGTCGACCATTACATCCACCTTCTCTTTTGAAAGAAAATAATAAGGTTTCTTGCCCAGGCACATACAC
Organism: uncultured Saprospiraceae bacterium; assembly: GCA_937973995.1. Taxonomy (GTDB): domain Bacteria; phylum Bacteroidota; class Bacteroidia; order Chitinophagales; family Saprospiraceae; genus JAFMDF01. Next base: position 14,825 of record CALJIQ010000498.1, on the reverse strand, counting down.
TATCTTAGGTCGATCAGATTGTAGTCCAAAAGAAAGATAGTCTCTTTCAGGGCTTTCAAGAGGTCTATTGACTCTAGCATTTTCCAACCACCGTCCACTTTCATTTTTGAAGTCGGTGTAAGAAAATCCAGTAGGAGCAACAATAGTGATTTGTCCAGTTCCCGTAATGGTATTATCCGAAATGGAACTAGTGGCGATCGGACGAGCATATACATGATAGGTTACTCCATCCGTTTGTATTTCTATTGTTGTCTCTATATCTAATTGAGCGAATCCAGTTACACTTATCAGTAACAGGCTCACTATTAAACATATATTTTTCAATTTGTGTAATCTTTTTGACATAGTGAAGATAGTGTTGTTTTAATGTTTAGAGGGATGAGTTTTGAGTTTTGGGTAAACTACCCAAAACCCAAAACTCAATAACTCAAAACGTATCTATGGTAACTGTTCAAGTATCACATAATTCGCAAGTAACTTCTGATTATCTGGGAAGGCCAGAATACTATTAAAGATGAGCATCTGCCTATCATTACCTGGTCCTTGATAAATCGTATTACCGTCAAGGTTGTAATCTGATCGTTTGTAGCCTGATAAAATATAATTATCTAACGGTAACTCTCCTGCCTGTAAAGGTTGAAGGCTAATAACATTCACAAACATTTCATTAATATCATTTTGCCCCCCTTGATAGATGGCTTTACCATCTGAGTTAAGGTCACCTGCCCACATCTGTTGTTCTAGTGTATCAGCATAAGTGATTGTTCCATTCTCATCTCTAGAAGAAGAAGTTGCAAATATTTTCATTGGATGCACTCCTAGCGCATTCATTTCTTTATCTATAAAATCAATAACTGTTAATTTCGGAGAAAGCAAGCCTGCTTCATTCGTCATAACCCCTAAGTGATTTCTGTGTCTAACAGATACATAGTATTCTCCTGCGAGGGTACTATCGAATCGTAGATAAGTAAATCCATCCGCATCATGGTATTTAGTTCTAAGTGCAGGGTTTGTCTCTTGTGGTACTACATCTCTTACATCACCATCTCTTTGTAATAAGGCTGATCTTGTTGCAATAATAGAGTCTAACTGTATTCCACTTCTCAATTCTACAAATACCCAATCTACTACACTATTATCTCCTAAGTCACCTAAAATTGCGCTCTTTTCTGCTGCAGAAATTTCTTCTTCTCCTGCTACAAAGTCCCCTCCTATATGATCAGGTACATGTATGAATGCAGCTTCTTGCTCAATACCCAGCGTCTTAACCTTCATATCGCTGTAAGGCTCTTTTAATGGAATGATATCTTGTTTTCTAAGATCATCTCGCATTGGTGAAGCCACGCCACCTACAGGTTGTAAGCCAACCATAGCACCTTGAAGTTTTACTCTTACATCAAGTACTACACCGATACAAGTAGGACTCAAGATCGGATCACAAGGATCCAGTGGATCACCTGAAAAGATGTCCCCATCTTCTTCCGATTCATCTGGTATGCCGTCCCCGTCATCATCATCTGTTTCCTCACCATTGTTTATGGTATCCCCATCTGCATCCTCCTCACTATCGTTGATACCATCAAAGTCAGTATCTGCATTAAACTGATTAACTGAATCTACTGCCTCTCCTCCATCTGTGATATAGTCTTCAATAACATCTCTCAAACCATCATTATCATCATCTTCATCTATATCATTTATTTGTCCATCTAAGTCAAAATCACAGGTACCAGTCGTATCACTAACTGCATTAATGGCAAGAGAATCAGAGTAGAAGAAAGTACCTACTGCTCTACATTCTTTTGTGGTAGAAGCAATCCGATAACGATAACCATCCAAGTTTAATATGGTATCGTAGGTATGTACTCCCGTTCTATTGATTTCCATAATTCGATCTATGAACAATTGATTGGTAGTAACGGCGTCGTAATTACCATCATTTGTCAAATCTGTCCAGCCACTTCCAAGGCCATCATCTACTTGCCATTGTAATTCAGGAATACCTGCTTTTGTAGCATCCAAATCAATAACAGCAGCTATAGAAACACCCTCATTGCTACAAACCGATTCGTCGTTAAGAAGATCAAATACAATAGGGCCTTCTGCCGTGATTCTTGCAGGTGTAGAGAATACCGTATCACAAGAACCACTCAAGTTGGTAATTGCTAAACGATAGCGATAACCATTTAGACCCGTTACATCATCTATATACATAGAGTCCGTTTCGACTAAAGTATAAGTACCTCCATCTGTAGTAGTTGAACCCTCTGTCAAGTTCCCCCAGTTTCTTCCAAAGTCAGAACTAACTTGCCAATTATAAGTGAGACGAGAATCGTCTAAGGTGGTAGAATCAATAACCGTTGCAGTGAAATATCCTGGCTGTCCAGAACAAGTGATAACGTCTTCTGGATTGTCGTTGACTACGATTGGTCCTTCTTCTGTTAATGATACCGTATCTGTTGAAATAAAGGAACAACCATCGATAGTTGCTAATAAAGCATACTCGTTAGCATTCAATCCAAATAACTCATCAATACTTAAAGTATCTGATCTGGCACCATTATAAATACTATCATTTTCAATATCTCTCCAAACACCTGAAGCTGCATCTTTTTCTCTCCACTGGTATTCTATTGTCAACTCTCCACCGTACCCTGCATTGTTAATATCCGCTGCAAATACAGCTCCTTGGTCAGAACAATTAGCCGCATCTAGTGGCTGTAAAACAACACTTAATGGACCGTCTATTCGTAAAATTGCTGGTAACGATCGAGCTGGTAGCGCACATTCTGCAGAGCGTACTTCTAACCAGAATGCATAGCCATCTAAATTGAAGCCTGTTCCGCTCACACTAGCAAGATCTAGTTGAGTAGAAAACTCTCCTGAAATGCCCGCATCCGTTGCCCAAGCAGCAGTCGAAACAGAATCTGGATTATTGTATTCTCCTAGTGCATTATATACCCATACGTAAGTAAGGGTTGAATTTTCTCCAACGTTCACATTTCCAAATGGATCAAGAGTCGTCATATCTATTACAGGATCAGCACTGAATGTAACTGATTCACCTGCACACACCACTGTATCTTGTGGATGTCCATCATCATTCGCTCCGAAAATATATGGACCTTCTACTGTTAGCGTAGCTAATTCTGTATAGATCGTATCACATTCATTTGTGAATACCCCAGCTCTAAACTGCATACCATTAAATCCATTTACATCACTAATACTCAATCTATTAGTTGTTACACCATTGTAGTCTCCAACTGGATTCAAATTCGTCCAAACTGAAGTTGTTGGATTTAAAATCTGCCATCTATATCTTAATTCTTGCTCATCTCTGTTATAAGGAATATCTACTTCAAAATAAGCAGCTTCGCCAGAACATACCGTAGTGTCTCTTGGATCAGTGATATTCACCGTATCTATTACATGCACACTTAATTCTGCTTCTCTAGAGGTTACATTATCACAGAATTGACCTCCCACAGACATTCTATATAATAGTCCGTCTAAGGTATCTGGTCGAGTAGTGGCAGCAGCATCGGTAGTAACCGTGAGTGTATCTAACGTAACTCCAGCATATATTGCACTGGCTACTACATCTACCCAAGTACTTCCTGAATCACTACTCACTTGCCATTGCTTGGTCAACATTGGGTCAAAGCTATTGATATCTACAATGAATAAAACTTCATCACTTCCACAAATCGATTCACTAAGTGGATCAACATCAAAAGCAATTGTTTCTGTAACGGATAAGGTAGCTGGTGCGCCAAGAGAAGAAGAAGCAATTTCTACACATTCATCTGTACCAAATCTAACCTCAAACTGATAGCCATTCAATCCCTCTGCATCTGCCACACATAAGGTATCAGATCGAACACCACTAAAATTACCATCATTTGACAAAGCTACCCAAGAGGAAGAAGCATCTTGTCTCATGTACCATTGGTACTCTATATTTCCAACACCTGGGTTATCTACTAATACACCGAAACAAGCCACCTCACCTGCACAAGAAGAAGTATCTTTTGGAAGATTTATTGGATCAACCGTAATCGGTCCTTCTACTACTAATCGAGCAGAGTCCGTAAATATATCTGTACAAATTCCATTCGTTCCAGCAATTTTTAAACGATACCAATGATCGTTCAAAGCACTAATATTTGCACCTGCGGAAGCTGGTGCTATTGTTAAGGTGTCTGTAGCGACCCCATCGTAATTTCCTCCGTTGGTTGCATCTGTCCAACCTGAGCCATCATTTACCTGCCATTGTCTGACAATTGTACCAGACCCTAGATTTTCTGTATCTGCAATAAAGTCATGTGTTTCTTCTCCACAAACGGCAGCATCTGTTGGACTTGCGTTAATTTCAAAAGGTCCTTCTACTGATAATAAACCAGGATTTGATGTTAAGGTATCACAAGTTTCTGTGAATACTTTCGCACGATACAAATTACCATCTAACCCATCAGGATTACTAATAATCAAAGAATCAGTATCTGCGAAACTATAAGGTGTCCCATTCACAATATCAGTATAAGTAGTACCACCATCTGTACTCACTTGCCATTGGTATAAAAGTTCTGCATCTCCAGCAGTTCCTGCACTAGACGCATCTACATCAAAGAAAATGGTATCTAATGTACAAGATGTTACTGGTGCTGGAGTATCTCCACCTGCATCAAAACTGATTGGTCCTTCAACCATTACCGTAACTAATCCTAATAAGCTGTCAGGATCAGTCAATGCACAACCCAAAGCATCTACTATAGAATCCAAAATATAGTCTGTAGTGATAGTTGGCTTGACATAAAAAGTATCTCCTGAAGTAATATCAGAAAAAGATTGAGTAGTCTTAGCTCCTCCACTTGGTGTCACGCCTAAGTAAACAGTATATGGTTCAACCCCACCTGACATAGTTGCGGTTAAACCTGCTGAATCCTGCGCACTACACATATTTAAAATATCTCCTCCTGTAAGAGAAGCACTATGGTTCTTAATACCTAAAGGATCACAAGGATCACAAAAATCGGAAGAGTCAACACCTGGTGTAAACATCTCGTCTCCATTCGTATCCTCCAAACCATCAGGAATACCGTCACCGTCACAATCTTCACAACTAAAAGCATTTGGTGCATAGTTTGATTGCCAATTATGGATCGCTCCTGTATTCGTATTAAACACCGCTAAATCCATCCCTGGATTATTTCCTAAACTATTAGGTAAATCATTCAGTGGATCTGTATTATTATTAATCAATAACAAGCTATCTGGACATCCTGTATTTGTTACAAACGTAAAAAGCAGGGTTTCAACTCCATCTTCGAGCGGAACACCTGCGCCTTCATCATCTAACCCAATAAAGAAATAATCTTTTGCTATATTCTCAGTTGGTCCTCTGACTAAATCATAATCAGGGTTCCAGTTACCATTGACACTTTCTATATTTATAATAGAGTCAGTGGCACTTGCATTCATAAGTATCGTAACCTGTCCTGATGCGGTGACAGTACCATTCATACCATCTGCAAAACCTGTTGCTGGTTTCACATAAACTCCCCATTGGTTGACAGAGTTAATAGAATCCTTCTCTAGTATTTGAATCTTAAAATCTAGTGTTTGCTGCTGTGCCTTACCCGTATATGCATACAGTATAAGCAGCGGAAGGAATAAAAAAACCTTGTAACTGCGTAATAATTCTTTCATTGATGAGTACTTGATTTTAGTTTGAAAAAAGTAATTTTCCTCTAGTTCATTTTAGAGGTGTGTATAAGTAGGTATTACCTTTAAGTGTGTTCCACTTAAAGATTTAAAAGAATCCATTAGCATATGGAGGGGAAGGAAGGGAAGGTACGGGAAGCAGAATAAACAGGAAAGATACTGTTAGAAATTTGGGGTTGTTTCAATTCTCTCCATCAAAAAAAAAACTGTTTATCTCATTCAAGTGCTTTCTGAAGACTTTGGTGTAGCCACCAACAATATTAAATTTCTAAAAAAATTTAATAAATTATTTTTTAATTATTGAGCATTAAATCTCTGCATCAGACAATACTGAGTGACTATTTAATAACCAGTAATTAATGTTGTCTGTCTATTGGTTTACTTCGTATAAAGAATTTAATGTTGTTCTCAATTTACCACTACAAAGACACTTACTAATTTGCTATACAGCCTTTTCAAATGGTTTTATTCTTTATACTCGTTAAAAACCAATTCAGAATTTCACATGTGTGAGGGGGATAATCGGTAAAAGTATTCTTAACTAAACATGTATTTTAGTACGATACTTAATCTTATTGGGAATAGGAAGATAACTAATTGGGGTACTTACTAATCGGATAGAATTCACTTAAAGTAAGTACCAGGAATAGTTCTGTTCAAACTCCTTAAATTACATTGGTGGGGGAGAGTTGTAATAAGGGGAAATTGAAAGGAGATGATTTACTAGTCATAAAACACCAAATTCCATGCCATTACTTTTCGGGGCAATTCGTATTTGACGATAATGTTTCACTATGCTTTTTAAAAGCATTTCTTTTGGCAGTGTTTTTGTAAATCTTCTAATGTTCTCAACAATTTTCTTACCACTACAAAATTAGATAGCAATTTATTTATTGCTATCCATACTTTCCTATTTCTAGCATCTTTTTCAAATGATTTTAGCTTCGGCTATTTCAATGCTAAAGTCATGAGAAAATTCTACCTTCTACTGATTGTTCAGTTATTTCTTTTACCTAGCTTACTTTGGAGTCAAGTAAAGTTAACAGTTGAATTGCAATCTGATAGTATTACATATATGGTGAAGTTAAAGCCCGATATGTCATACAGTCCTCCAATGAATACTACTAATAATGCACAAATAACATTTGTCGTTCCATCTGGTGGTTTTCAACCTGGACCTGTCTCCAACATAAAAGGATTGTGGAGCGAAGCTAGTAGCATAGTTGCTCCTGAGGAAAATCCTACCAATGATTATATTATGTTCACTTTGCAAAGTGGTACCTCTGATATAAGCTATACAGAAGGGGAAGAGGTAGAACTATTTTCTTTTCAAAATACGGGTGTCTGTACAGGCAACTTGGCATTTGTATTAGAGGACGATCCTTTTTTTCCTCCCAATTCTCAGAGTGTCAATATTGGCAATCAGATTTCTGTTTTGGGTGCCGGGTTTATCAATGCTTTTTCTGGTACTTATGGAAATATAGCCAACTGTCTAGGTGGAACGGAAGACACAATAACTGAAGAACCTACCAGTGTCATTACTATTGATAGTGTGATATTAAATTCTCCAGCAGACTGTGGTGAAGTGAATGGTAGTATCGAAATCATTGCCACTCATCAAGATGGTAATTTATTACAATATAGTGTTGATGGAGGGGAAACTTGGGTGGACACCTCCGTGGTAGCCAATCTACAAGGCGGTATTGCTTATAATATTCAAGTACGAGATAATATAGGTTTAAATTTTGAAGAATACGGTGAGGTCAGATTAGAAAATCCTATAGTAGCAGTGGTAGCAACAATAGAAGCCAATACGCCTACCTGTGTAGAGGCAAATGGAAGTATTTTAATTGAAGCTGAAAATATCAATAACGATCAACCACTTCGATATTCCATTGATAATGGAGAGACATGGCAAACTGATAATGGCAACTTTCAAAACTTACCATCTGGTAGTTATCAACCCATCATTGGTGCGGAGGGTACTATTTGTATAGATGAATTAGACCCTATACTCTTAGTTGCTTCTCCTTGTCCAGATGAGGAAGAAGGTGGGGAACTAGATTCGGATAATAATACAGGTCAACCGAACGAGGAAGAGGAAGAAGGCGCAGAGGGACAAGGCGATTTCATTGATAGTTTAGGTTTTGTATTTACCGATGAGGTAACTTGCCCATTTGCTTTTATTCTAAATGCAGAAGAGGGTGTTTATACAATTTCCATATTATCAGATACAACGCTTACTTTTCCAAGAAACATTACAAGTACTGCACAAATTGTCATCAAAGTACCAACAGGTGGATTTACAATAGAAAATTTAACCAACCTTATAAGTGGTGTAGTTTTCTCCGATAACTCTCGATCCGATGCCCCTATTGAAGCACCGAATTTCGATTATATTTCTTTTGGTTTAGATACTAGAGGTACACAGGCGATTACTTATGAAAAAGGACAAAAGATTCCGCTGTTTTCTTTTACGAATGGAGGTACTTGTACTGAAGGTTCTGTAACCTTAATGGACAATACCACAGATCCTTTTTTAAATAATTCCTCTAATGCTAATGTCAATCAGCAAATAACAGTTTCTGGTCTTGGTAGTGATGCAGAGGTTTGTGTAAGTAGTATTACCATTACGGATTGTGGAATAGAAGTAGTACCAACGGATACGACGACCATGCCAATGGATACTACGACCATGCCAGTGGATACGACTACCATGCCAATGGATACGACTACCATGCCAGTGGACACGACGACCATGCCTTCTGATTCCATTATCATATTACCTGGAGGCGACCCGACAGCAGACACCTTCATTACCAGTATTTTTGTAGATACTAAAACAACTTTATGCTTAGACACTTTAGTTGATTTAGATACGATCGCTAGTATTTCCTTATGTAATCCTGAAGGCGACGTAATCGTTACGCCTAATATCGCCACTGGTTGTTTGGAATTAGAACCTAAAGAAACTTTTGAGGATGCTGTAGAGATTTGTGTGTTATTTTGTGATGACGCAAATAGCTGTGATACCGTCTTTTTAAGTCTCTGTCCTAAAGTAAGTCTTGGAATAGATTTAATGGTATGCGATGGAGAAACGGTAAAACTAAATCCTACTGGTATCGGTACTTATAACTGGACGACTACTGAAAATATTAGTTGTACAGACTGCCAACAGCCAGACATTACTCCTACTACTACTGCGGATTATATAGTCGTCAACACTACGCCTAAAGAATGTAGTTCTAATGATACCTTAACGATTACCGTAATGGATCGTCCAGCATTGGATACCATCTTACAAACGGCACCAACAGATTGTCAAGACAATGGAAGCATTACTGTCCAATTAATCGAAAGCTCATTAACTGCACAATACAGTATTGATAATGGGGAAAGTTTTCAGGATAGCAATGTGTTTGACAACTTAGGTCAAGGTGACTATCAGGTGCAAGTCAGAACAGAAAATACTTGTCAGTTAGCGACTTCACCAATTATCCAATTAGAAGGAGATATTCCTTTTTCTATTGATAGCGTTCTAGTTAACCAACCTAATACCTGTCGTAATACGATGGGTAGCATTATGATGATGATAACAGTGGATTCTATGATCCAACCATCCTATAGCATAGATAATGGAGCAACTTGGTCGAATAGAGCAAGCTTTGATAGTTTGACCATGGGCACTTATAATTTACTTGTCCGCACACCAGATTCTAGTTGTACGATTGCGTATCAAAATAATCCAGTCATACTGACGACTATCGACACGGTAGAAGTAATAGATGGACTAGAGGATCGTACTTTCTGTGTAGATGGAACAAAAGTAATTCGATTGACACTTAGTGAAGAAATAAGTGACTTTGAAATTACTGGAGATAATTTCATGAATGCTACTACTCAGGATGCTGCCTTAAGTTTCGAGGCAGTATTTACAGAAGCTACCACTAACTATACTGTACAATTAACAGGCATCAATGGATGTACTACTTCCGGAGTAATCAATATAGCTACTGATTCTTGTGTAGGGGAAATTTCTTGCGGATTCTTTAATGGCTTAGACACGCTTCGTGCAGAAATAGAAGATAGTCTAGCTGTAGTATGTTTACCTATTTCAGATATGGACATTGCAGAATTTGAGTTCCTGAGAGATGGTGATATTTATGAAATGACTTTTGGAGAGTGTAATGATGCTTCTATATTTTATGGCTTTAATGCAGCTACTTTAGGTACTCCACCTTTCTTATTACAGGAGTGGGTAGTCAACGGCGACACCTTACAAAATTTTGAATTCAATACAGCAGAAGAATTAGTCAATCAATTAAATGAATTTGACCAAGAAGCCAATTGGGTGATGGCAGATGATTTTGGGTTTATTGGCATTTCAGGCATGAATGATTATGGTCCACTGAAACTCTTGCACATAGCTTCTAATACCAGTTTGGAATTGCAGTTAAATAATATGAATATCACCTTCCAAAGTTTAATGCTCCGAGAAAGAGGCGTTCAGACTTTTGTAGTAAGGGATACGATGATGGGATGTCAAGATTCTTTAGTCATCAAAATTGATGAGAGTATAGAAGAAGTACCTGCAAATCCGAATACAAGTGATAGCGTTACGACTTTACTTCCTATGGATACGCTTTACTTAACTACTAGGATAAATACGCCGTTAATAAATCAGTGCATGACTAATTCTAGCACGATCATTGATTCTGTAACTATACAAGAATGCAAAGATCCTGAAAATGGATTTTTGTTACTACAAGATAATAATTGCTTTAATTATACCCCTACTTCAGATTTTATAGGCGAAGATAGTTTTTGTATCGTAGTCTGCTCCCCAACCTTATGTGATTCTACTTATGTCATTGTAACGGTTGGTGGGTCTGATAGCTTACAAGTTTACAATGCTTTTAGTCCCAATAATGATAATATAAATGATGTATTTGTCATTAATGGAATCGAAAATTATTCGCAAAATAATCTTCAAGTTTTCAATCGTTGGGGCAATAGAGTATATGTAAAAGAGAACTATACTAACGACTGGACAGGAACTTTTGACAATGGTATAGACGAAACTTTACTACTACCAGATGGTACCTATTTTTATTTGCTAGAAGTAGTAGATAATGATGGGCAACCAAAATCCTATTCGGGTTACCTACAAATAATACGCTAAGATGATTATTAATTATTGATTACTAATTATTACGAATACTTTATAATTAGTAATCAATAATTAATTTTCTATCCAATACACTCCCCTCCTCCTTCCTCCAAAAAAAAATTATCAGAATTTAATAAAAAGGCAATCGATGTATAAACACAAGCATCTGCTTACTACCGTATTCGTTATTTTCATTGCTACTTTATTAAGTGGTCAAATAAGAGGTAGATTGGCACTATCTGAAGATGAAACTAAATATGAGTTTTATATAACTCCTAATTTTAGTCAAGGTCCTCCTTTAAGTACGACCAATAGTGCTCAAATTTCCTTTGTTGCTCCAGTCGGTGGTTTAGTAATTACCGATTTTGAAAGTGTAACGGGTAATTGGAATGGACTAGATGCAGCGATTATTGAATCACCAATAGAAAACCCAGGCTTTTCTTATGTTTCCATTCCATTAGCAAGTCCAATGCAGGATATTATGTACGAAGAGGGAAAAGAAATCCTACTTTTTACTTTTGGCAATGCAGTAGCTTGTTTAGGAACGATAGCAATAGTAGATAATGAAACAGATCCATTTTTACCACCTAATTCTCAAAGTGTAAATATTGGAAATCTCTTCACTATTTTATCCTTTGGTCCCAGAAATGTATATGAAGGAACCGACCAATGTTGCGCCCCTTGTCCTGGAGAAGAATTAGAGGAAGAAGAACCAGAAGAACCTACCGCTACCCCAGCCGTAGGTCAGGGTACCTTATGCGAAAGCACCACCAAAAACAGTATTGAAATAAGATTAAATGCCACTGGAACACCACCCTATAAAGCTAGTTGGTGCAATACCACGACAAATGTGTGTGATAGTATGGACATAGAAAAAATTGAAGGTACTTTCATTTTAATAGAAGATGCCCCACCTGGCATTTATGAAATCTTGTTAGTGGATAATGCAGGCAGAAGATTGACCTTGACAGAAGAAGTGGAAGATAATCGACATTTTTTTCCTGCCCCTGAACTAATCGTAACAGATATTAATTGTGGAGGAAATACTGGGCGAATCGAAGTCAAATTTTCAGAAGATCCCAGAGGAAATGAGATTATTGAATGGAGTAACGGCACGATGAATACGCCTGACTTAGCAGGTATTGCAGCAGGAGATTATCAAGTAACCGTAACAGATGGATTTGGCTGTTCTGTGATTAGTCAAGCAACGGTAGCCCTTACTGGCGGTATTAATGCAGTTGTTGACCAAACCAATATTACTTGTAAAGGAATGGATGACGGACAGCTATCCGTTAATATTGCTAATCCTTCCGAATATACCTTTCAATGGGATGGTAATGGAGTAACTAGCTCAGCAGCCAACGTAAAAGATTTAGCTCCAGGGAACTATACCGTTACGGTATCAGACCTTACTGGAGAATGTACCCAAGTACAATCTTTCTTAATTGAAGAACCAGAAGAATTTGAAATAACTGCAAGATTATTAAAAGATGCTGGCTGTGAAGAATTAACAGAAAACACCATCATCGTCAATCAGATGAATAGTAGTCAAAGTAATGTACGCTATGCGATAGATGGTGGAGCGTTTACCGATGATAGTCGATTCCAAGTGCCCACAGGTCAATCTTATGAAATCACCGCAATGGATGACCTAGGATGTACCACCAATACCTCTATTGAAGTACCACAAACTTCTGGACTAACTGCTGAGATTCCTGAGCGAGTGATCTTAGAATTAGGGGAGGAGATGGAATTGAATATTAATTATGAATCTAACAATCCTGTAAATATACAGTGGGAAGACCATCCTACATTAAGTTGTAATGATTGTCCAAATCCCACGATCAATCCTACGCAAACCACTACTTACACACTTATACTAAGCGATGATAATGGTTGCTCGAAAGATGCAACCATCATCGTTTTTATTGCCAAAACTGACAAGATTTATACGCCTAATGCTTTCAGTCCTAACAATGATGGTATCAATGATTATTTCAATATCTTCACAGGTTCCAACGTCGCTTCGGTAAACGGCCTTCAAATTTTTAACCGTTGGGGAGATAAGGTTTTCCAGTCCAACTCTGGATTCACTGCTAATAATAATGAAGCTGGGTGGGATGGTAAATTTAATAGTCGAAATGCAGAACCTGGCGTATATATCTACTTTGCTGATATCACTTTAATAGATGGTAGCTCTGAGATACTTCAAGGAGAAATCAATTTGTTAAGATAGGTTTTGTGGCATTATGGCTTTATGGCGTTGTGGCGTTGTGGCATTGTGGCATTGCGGCTGTCTCACCATAGTGCCACAAAGCCATAATACCACAACACCAACCCTCATCTGTTAAAAAAATAGACATGGAAATCAAAATAGCTTTTTGAAGCGTTTTGTCTATAAATCCCTTGTCTATGCAAAATCGGCTATTACTTATTGGACTATTCTTATCGCTTTCCCTATCGTTGTTTTGTCAAGTACATATTGGCTTCAAAGCGGGTATTAACTACTCCAAAACTCATTTAATATTTAATTTACAACCTACCGATTTAGTCAAGCGGATCAATCATCCTGGTTTGCATGTAAGTATTCCTGTTGAAATTCGAATCAATGATTTATTGACCCTACAACCAGAACTCACTTATACAGACGAGGGTTCTATTTTTTATGTAAACCGTCTAGAGGAAGAGCGAATTTACAACAATCTCTTACATTACCTGAAATTGCCTTTACTAGCTAAAATACTACTATTAGAAACCGATAATTCTCAAATTAGTATTCATGGAGGGCTCACGCCTGCTTTTGCCGTAGGTATTAAATCTTTCTCTTACCCCCAATATGCGGGGGTAATTCGAGAAGAACCTACCTCTTTCCAAGCAGCCAATATGAATCGCTTCGACCTTTCCTTAAATGCTGGCATTAGCTTAGAAAAAACCATCGCTAAAGAAATTAAAATGCTCTTAGGGGCACGCTATCATCTAGGGGTTTATGATATCGATAATAGTGCAGAACGAACTACTTTTACGGAGAGTATTTATTTGTCTTTGGGCTTGTTGATTCCTTTCAAGAAGATTCTGAAAAATAAATCAGAAACTAGTACTACCAATGCATTTGATTTTCACAAAAAACTATCTCTATAAAAAATCGCTGGCGAAAAGGTTCCACCTTGAGCCCCCTATTATTAAGGTTCTACCTTAATCCATCCCTACCTAGGTAAAGTATAAACACAATCCAATAAATTCACTGGCAGCAACCCTTCACCAGCCTCATAAAACCCAGCACTACTATACCGCCAATCAGAAGCATTTTTAACCCATCCCGCACGAACTGGATTTTGATGAATATAGTTCAACTTTTGGATAATCACTTTTGTAGAATACAACAAAATGGGATGATTGTCGTTTTGCCATACTTGATATTCTTGTTGGTCCTTTCGCCCATAAGCGTAATAGCTCAATACATGCAATAACCAATCCCGTCGACTCTCAGGCTGCTCTACATCTTTAATTGTTTGAATAATTGTTCTTCCTGTGTAGGCTTTAAAATCCCGCATCACATCACCTAGTTGAAAAGGTGCTTGCGTGCTCACAATCAAATGTAGATGATTGGTCATCACCACATACCCATGTACCAATAATCCTTTGTTGGAAATACAGAAGTGGAGACTTTCCAGTAAAATATTTCGATAAATTTGGCGAGTAAAAATATCCACCCAACCAACGGTGGTCAATGTTAAATAATTTAGACCCTGCTGGTCTAAGATTTTGTATTTAGAACTCATAGTAGGTGCTTGTTTAGATTTGTAAGAATAGCGTTGTTCTAACAAAGCTAAATAAACACTTAGAAATTTTATAAAATTTGAGACATAATTTGGAGTTTTATTTCTTTTACAGTTGAAGGTAAAACCTTCGGAAATAGGAGGCACAAGGC
>CALJIQ010000497.1 GCA_937973995.1 uncultured Saprospiraceae bacterium | reverse complement strand
TAAGTAACGACAAAACAATAACTCCACCATTTGGACGGTCTCTTTTGCTCTCATTTTCCATTAAAAATTATTTCCGTAGCCCTGCTATGCAAAGAATTTTTAATAAAAACTGAGAACAAAATAGTCTCGACCAATTTGATGGATTTATTATTTCGTCGTTACTAAACGCAAAAAAAAATTCGTATGAAATTACACATTTCATACGAATTTTAAGAACACTGTCAGGTTCTTAGTAGTTCAAAAGCTATTCTTAAGAAAGCTTATTCGCTTGCCGAAGATATTTATCTAATGCCATTGTCATGGATGGCGTCTCTGGTGCAGGAGCTTGAATATTTATACTCAACCCTTTTTCAATCACTGCCTTGCTTGTACTGGAGCCAAACACTGCTATCCTAGTTTCATTCTGCTTGAAATCAGGAAAGTTCTCATATAAGGACTTGATGCCTAATGGGCTAAAGAATACTAAGACATCGTAAGTAATATCACTCAAATCAGATAGATCACTACTAACCGTTCTATACATCATGGCTTCGTTATAATCTATTTCAAGCTGCTCTAAGTAAGAAGCAATTTTCTTACTACCCAAATTGGAACAAGGCAATAAGAAACTCTCTTTTTCCTTGTGCTTTAGTAAATAGGTCTTTAAATCCTGAATAGATTTTTTACCTGCAAAAACCTTCCGCTTTCGATAAACAATAAACTTTTGAAGATAATTGGCAATTGCCTCCGAAATACAAAAGTATTTAGTCTCAGCAGACATGCGAATCCGTAAGTCATCACAAATTCTGAAGAAATGATCTATAGAATTTTTACTACTAAAGATAATAGCACTGTACTCGTCAGGACGAACACGAAGTTTCCTAAATTCTTTAATCGTCAGACCCTCAACATGAATGAAAGGTCTAAAATCTATTTGTAAACCATACTTTTTTTGGAGATCAAAATAGGGGGAGCGTGATGGTTCAGGTTGGGAAATTAGTATGCTCTTTACTGGTTTGTAATTTTCTACTTCCTGGGCTTTGCTTTTCACTGACATGCAACGAATTGATTGTTCTGGAGCAATGCTATAATAGTATCCTCCCTTTTAAAAGTTAGCTATGCTAAGTAAGTGGTTCATAGTCCATTGTACATCATCCCTTCTGGTTATAAACCATTTCAGATCCAGTAAGTTATGCTACAACACTTCTACTATTACAAAGTCACTTTTGCATAGCTTTGGATTAATTTCAACAGAACAACTACAGGTAAAATTTCGACGGTGCAAAGATAAATAAAAAAATGAAAAGTATTAGACATCAAATACTTACTCCCAATTGAAAAGCCCCGTATTGCTCGAAATAAATAAGTTGCAATTATCGCTCCAACTGCCCCATAAACAACGAACTTGCCTACAACGTCAGGGGCGTATGCAATAATTATGTTGATTGGAAGTAAAAAGATTCCAATTAACGTCCAGAAGACCATTATGGTAAAACTATACAGGCTAATTTCTTTATCAACGGGAAAAATATATCCTACCAGAGCCAACAAAATGTGCTTTATTAGTAATATAAGTGCAAATAATCCTATCATCAACAGTAACATCTGAAAAGTGGAAGGAGTGTTGATGTCAAATGATTGTAAACTTAAAAAAGTAAAAATTCCTAGATTCACAAAGGCAAATACATACAAAATGAGATAGATAAAAGAAAACCTACCTTGGTTCATTCGGTGGGTCTGCCTCATGAAATTCTCGTTTAGAAATGAATGATACATTTTGCTAATTCGATCTCGAGAAATTCTAAAAACAGAGGTAAAAATCAATAGGACGGTCAACAAAACCCAGAATAAGAAACCAGGGTTATTGTTATCCAGATCTTTTTGTGAGGTAGTCTGGTTTTTTTTTGTAGGCGTTATTTTATTGGCCTTTTCAATGGGTTCAGCTGCTATATCAAATGGATTAACTGGCTTTTCTAGTGCGCTCGTTTGAATGGCTGATTGAGTAGCACTATCGGTTGGTGCAGGAGTTTCTATATGTCTTCTATGTACTAAATCAAAAGGATTTGCAGTAGTTTGACTAGACAAACTATTGACGAGCAACAATAGAACACAACAATACCCAATTTTAAAATGATATATATACAAAGAGAATTTTGTTATAATAGGTTTTATTCGCAAAAATAGAAATAGTCCAATGCTAAAGAGAAAAAAACCCTTTTTTTATGCACTATTCCTCATTTTATCTACTACTACACTTATGGGGCAAGCATTTATCCATGTAAAAGCAGGCAATTTATACAAAGAACAACAGCCTTATCGGTTTGTAGGAATGAATTATTGGTATGGGATGAATTTGGGAAATGCGGCTAAGCCAAAATTAAGGGCTAGATTGGTCAGAGAATTAGATGTTTTAAAAGAATTGGGCATCACTAATCTACGAATCATGGCAGCAAGTGAAGGTCCGAACGATGCACCGTGGCGTATTTCCCCTGCTTTACAGGAGCAACCTGCTACCTATAATGAAGATTTGTGGAAGGGGTTAGATTTTTTACTGGTAGAATTGTCAAAGCGCAATATGCAAGCAGTTCTATGCTTGAACAACATGTGGCCTTGGTCCGGAGGATTTGCACAATATGTGAATTGGACTACTTCCAAGCCTATCCCCTATCCGCCACCCGCAGAAGGAGGCAAGTGGTTGAAATTCATGAAATATAGTGCTTCTTTTTTTAATAATCAGCAAGCACAAGACCTCTATCGGCAACATATTAAAAGCGTTGTACAGCGCACAAATAGCCTTTCTTCCATTCCTTACAGGGAAGATCCTACCATTATGGCTTGGCAATTAGCAAATGAACCAAGACCTATTCTCAACAATTGGAAATACAGAAGATGGATTCGACAAACAGCCACTTATATCAAATCTTTAGATAATAACCATTTGGTATCCGTCGGGAGTGAAGGAAATGCCTTTCTTCCAGTATCCAATAAGTTTAAAAAAGAACATAAAAGCAAAGTAATTGATTATAGCACTATTCATATTTGGCTACAAAATTGGGGCTGGTACGATCCTGACAAAGGAGAAAAAGACTTTGAAAAGGGATTAATTAAGGCTAAAAAATATATTATTCAACATGCTAGAACTGCAAAACGACTCAATAAACCACTCATTTTAGAAGAGTTTGGCTTGGCAAGAGATGGTGGAAGTTATGCCAAAGAGGCAACGACCCAACTGAGAGATCGATATTTTAAAGAGGTATTTGACTTATTGGAACAATTAAGAAAACAAGGCTATCCTATTGCTGGTATCAATTGTTGGGCATGGGCTGGAGAAGGAAGACCAAGAAAACCCAAAGCGGTTTGGAAAGAAGGAGATGATTTTATAGGAGACCCACCATTTGAGTATCAAGGTTGGTATTCTATTTATGATACAGATGACTCTACTTTAGAAGTACTAAAAGCCTATGCTGAGCGAATGAATAAGATAGGTTATTAAAAGTTATTGGGGTTATTGAAATAAGATTCAATAACCCCAATAGCCTCTAATAATTATTTATGCATCGTCTCTACCATTCACAAAATTAAATACCAAGGCAGCTAATGCACCAGCACCTAAATTGGCTACTAAGTATACCCATATATCAGAGAAAGATTTAATCTCCGCTACAGAAATACCCGTTGCAACTGCTGGGTTAAAAGCACCACCAGAAACACCCCCTAGTGCATAAGCACAGGCCAAAACGGTGAAACCAATTGCTAATCCATAGAAGGAATTACCCTCCGTTCCTTTTGCGGTAGCCACATTTAAAACAACATAAACCAAAGCAAAGGTCCCTAGCAACTCAGCAATTAGAGAAGGAACGACGTTTAGTCTAGTGGTTTCAACGGCAGGCACATCCATTGAACCAAGCATTACAGCAGCAGTTAAAGGTGCCACTACGCCAGCTAAGAGTTGAGCTACCATATAAGGTAATACATCACCCGCAGGCATTTTACCTCTCATAAAAACCCCTAGCGTTACCGCAGGATTATAATGTCCACCTGATATGTGACCCCCTGCAAAAATCATGACCATCAAAATACTACCAATCGCAATAGGTGCAAAATTACCTGCGCCACCCAATACAGTCATACAAACTGTAAGCACTAGAAAAAAAGTACCGATAAATTCAACTAAATACTTTCTCATGTTTTAGTTAGTTTTGAAAAATTAAAGTTAATGTAGTTTTCTATAATTATGACACTGATTACCAGTATCGTACATGCCAATTTAATTAAAAGAAAATTTTAGGGAACTCTAATCGAGGAATATGTCTCAAAAGGCGGGATTGGTTAATTCGTTTGTTTACTCTTTGTTTTGGACGACTTTTAAGAGAAATGGACACATATTTTTAATAAAGTCCGTCCGTCAGAAATTAGGATAAACCTCCAAATTTAGGTGGTAAGGTAGTATCTTTTAGTAAAAATTTGAAAAAATAATGCCTTCTTTTGCAGTTATCTTAGTCAAATCACTGAATTAGTTAATTTGAAAAGCATGAAAATAGCCTTAATTGGGTATGGAAAAATGGGCAAAACCATTGAAAAAATGGCTTTGGAACAAGGTCATAGCGTCACTTTAATCATAGATGTCCACAATCCTGAAGACTTGAATAGTAGAAATCTACAAAAAGCAGAAGTGGCCATTGAATTTACTAGGCCCGAAAGTGCATTTAATAATATTTTGAAATGTATCGAGGCTGGCGTTCCAGTAGTATCGGGAACTACTGGTTGGATACATCGCAAAGAAGAACTAGAGCAACAGTGTAATACCTATGACGGAGCTTTTTTTTATGCTTCTAATTACAGCATAGGTGTCAACATATTTTTTGCGCTCAATCGATTTCTGGCCCATATGATGAATACCCAACCCCAGTATGCCATCGAATTAGAAGAAATTCATCATACCGAAAAATTAGATGCCCCTAGTGGTACTGCCATCACACTTGCAGAAGGAATAATGAGTGAAATTGCTCAAAAAACAGATTGGGTGAATGAATCAAATGAGGCAAATCATATAATCCCTATTATTTCTAAAAGAATTCCCAAAGTAAAAGGCACTCACCAAATAAACTATCGCTCTGCTATTGATGACTTAGAAATCAAACATGTTGCACATACGAGAGAAGGTTTTGCAAAAGGAGCTATTCAAGCCGCTCAATGGATAATTGGGAAAAAAGGAAGCTTTGGCATGAAGGATATGTTAGGGTTTTGAATTGGCTTTATGGCTTTACGGCATTGTGGCCATAAAGCCACAACGCCGCAATGCCATAAAGCCTATAAAAACAAAAAAGGGCTATTTGAGAACTCAAATAAACCCAACTGTTTTAGGTACTACTTTGAAAGTCGTTTAAAAAAAAATTGATCTTACGTAGCCTTCTTGTAGAAACCACAAGTAAAGCTATCGTAAGAATCAACTCATCAAGGGATTATAATCAGGTTAGAAAAAATAAAAAGGACTATTCCTTCCGTTTTCATAGTTTGGTATTACCCGTAAGAGTACTATTGGAGTAGTAGTTGGTAAGTGTTCCTAAAGTGTAATTGGAAATGAATAATTACTGAATAGATGCTATCTAAGAATGATAGAGATATTCAGAGGATTAAGATGCAGTAGCATCCTATATTTTATTATACTTAAAACGGAAAGATATTGGAAAGAAAATCTAATGTATCGGTATGGGTAAGGGTTCTAAAACTATGCCAAAGGTATATGAAAATAAATAATATACCAAATCCTTAGTTTACAAAATCTTAATAGGCTCTTCAGTTATTACTTACATTTATATTGTTATAAATAAGTTTGAAATGAAAGATTCTATAAGTTCTTTAAAATTAAGGAATTACATAGCATTCTTATTTTTTATATACGATTGAAATTCTCTTAGGTTCGCTGAATGACTTATTTTTTCAAGAGTTGGAGGCTGAGGTGGGTAGGAATAGCCCAATCGGATGACTAGCATCATCCGATTGGGGTTATTTCATTAAAAGGAACCAATAATTTGAAGAAAATCAGGTGCCTTTAACGAGGCGCCTCCCACCAAACCACCATCTACGTCTTTTTGTCCAAATAATTCCTTAGCATTGGCTGGCTTCACGCTACCTCCATATAAAATACTCGTTTTATTCGCCACTTTATCTCCATACTGCTTAGCAATTAACTTACGGATGGATTTGTGCATCTCTTGAGCCTGTTCAGGGGATGCCGTAACACCTGTACCAATCGCCCAAATGGGTTCATAGGCGATCACGATTTTACTAAACTCTTTCGCTTTTAAATGAAATAAGCCCTCTTGCAATTGCTTCTTTACAAACTTGACATGTTTTTTCTTTTTCCGGATTTCTAATGGCTCACCACAACAAAATATAGGGGTCAATCCCTTCTCCAACACCACATCTACTTTTTGAGCCAATACTTCATTTGATTCTTTGAAATACGCTCTTCGCTCAGAATGCCCTAGAATGACATAAGAAGCTCCTACTGATTGTACCATATCCACTGATAATTCCCCCGTATAAGCTCCTTTTTCCGCTTGGTGACAATTTTGAGCAGCAACTGCTATTTGAGAAAAATGCTGGAGTACATCCGCAACCGCTTTTAAATGAATAGCTGGCGTTCCCAATATCACCTGTACATCAGATTGGGCGGGCATTTTTTTTGCAATTGCTGTGGCTAGTTTAATTCCTTCTTTATAATTCAGGTTCATTTTCCAATTCCCTGCTACTATTTTTTTTCTTTTCATGTAATCAATTATTAATTATTATTGGTACTTGCTCACCCAGAAATTTGGGTTGTTTATTGAGTATTATATCTAACATTGCCTTGCAGCGTGCTAGATATTCTCTAGCGATCACCTTCTTACTTCTGGATAAAGGTACGCCCTGCGCATTGTACGCCACTGCTTTTACTTGGTGGTTATTGGCTATAAACAACGCTCGGTGATTATGGAATTTTTGAGAAATAACAGTCACCTGCTGCTGACCAAATACCTTTCGACATCTAATAATAGAATCTAAGGTTCGAAACCCTGCAAAATCCATTGTAATTGCCTCCTCTGGTATCCCTTCTTTTATCAAGGCTTTCAGCATGTGACGAGGTTCGTTGTATTCTTTTAAACTATTATCACCACTAACAATCAAATGTTTGATTTTACCTAGTTTAAAAAGCTGAACAGCGGCTTTGATTCGGTTCGCAAAATAAGGATTTTCAAAACCACGCTGGGTATAGCGGCTAGTTCCCAAAACCAATCCTACGTCATTATTTGGCAATTGTTGAGCCTCTGTAAAGACTTGTTTTTGGGTGGATTGTTCAATCCAGAAATTACAAAGTACAATGCCTAGCAAGACTAGTAGTAAGAGTACAACGATACTCTTTACGCCAAAAATCAAGAATTTTATTATGGGATTAGTTTTCAAAAAGGAAAGTAAACTAGAGTTCTGAGGTTAATAATAAATCTAAATCTGTGTATTTCACACCAAAGCGTTTTCCTAAATATTCATTAGTCAAACAACCTTTGTAGGTATAAACACCATTCCTAAGACCGGGGTTATCAAACAGGAGTTTCTCTATACTTCCAGTATCTCCTGCTTTTTGCAAAAGGGGCGTTAGAATATTACTGATAGCAATAGAAGCGGTCCTAGATACCTTAGAAGCTATATTAGGTACACAATAGTGTATCACATCGTGTTTAATAAAAGTCGGTTTATCGTGGGTAGTTACTCTCGAAGTAGCAAAACATCCTCCTTGATCGATACTAACGTCAATAATGACTGCCCCCGGTTTCATCTCCGCTACTAACTCTTCACTAACAATCACAGGGGCACGCCCTGAGGTCGAATGGATGGCGCCAATCACCACATCGGCTGCCAGTAATTCCTTTGTTAACTGGAAATGATTCAAAGAAGAAGTATTCAAAGGTCTGCCCACTTGACTTTGAATCCGCATTAATTTGGAGATATTATTATCAAAAATCCGAACTTCTGCTCCAAATCCTAATGCTGCTCTTGTGGCATATTCTGCTACCACCCCTGCCCCTATAATCACCACTTTTGCAGGAGGTACACCTGATACAGAACCTAATAATACCCCTTTTCCACTTTGTGGATTTGCCATTAACTCTGCTGCAGTCATCACGGATGTAAGACCCGCTATTTCGCTCATCGTTCGGACGATTGGAAAAATGCCATATTCATCCTTAATATATTCCATCGCTAAAGAGACGACCCGCTTGTGCAGTAACTTATCAATATACTCTGTTTGTAGTATGGGTATTTGTAGTGGAGAGATGAGTACCTGCCCTGGGTGCATTAACTCTATCTCCTCAATGGTAGGAGGAGCTACTTTTAGTAAAATATTACATTTAAAAACTTGCTCCTTGCTATAGGCGATTTCCGCACCCGCCTCTGAAAAACGATGATCCGTATAATTGGTCTTTAATCCTGCCCCTTGTTCTACAACTACCCGATGGCCATCTGCTACTAAACCACTAATAGAACCTGGAACTAAAGCCACTCTATTTTCTTGTAGGCGGATTTCCTTTGGAATCCCAATGGTTATTTTCACTGGTTTCTTTACCACTTCAAGCATTTCCTCCTGCGGCTGATACGCCCCTTTCACTAAGCTTTCTGGAATATGGATCTTTTTTTTCTTATCACTCATACAGTCAAGAATTCTTGCTTATCCTTCCTTAAATCGCATATTTTTAGGGATTAAAACACAAAAATGGATAGGCAATCCTTACAAAAGTACAATTTTCCGTTCCGAATCCTTAACAATCTCTATACTTATTTTGATTGTCTCCTCCGGCAATATCCCCTCAATTATTTCCGCCCATTCAATAAAACTATAATCTTCCCGCTCCAAGTAATCCTCCATACCTATATCGAGTGCTTCTTCAAATGTTTTAAGCCGATATAAATCCATGTGATAAATAAAGCTGACTGCATTGGTGTTTTTATCTACATATTCATACTCGTTAATTAGGGAATAGGTAGGACTGGTCACTTCTTCTTGTACTCCTAAATAGGCAGCAATTGCTTTAATCAAGGTCGTTTTTCCTGCTCCTAGGTCTCCATAAAAACACCATACCTTACTAGTACCTGCGGCCTCTAATAAGGTGGGGATGATTGTTGGTAAGTTTGAAAGTTCTTTGACTAGTAATTCCATATTTGGGTATCAATCAATGAGTACATTAGAAAATGAATAAATTGAGGTAGCAAAATTATCAATCAGCTCACTTTGAGTGAGCAGATTGAAGGTTAGTGTCTCATCTGCTCACTTTGAGTGAGCCGATGAGTTGCTTTATTTATTCATTTCCTCCTTTTTTCATTTATTCATTCTTTACCAAGCCCCAAAGACTCAAAATCCCCATTGTCTAAGCTCTCCAATGCTCTTAAGATCGCAGGGTCCGCATCGTTAAAAATTGTGTAATACGTATTATTATCCCATACTTGAGAGCCAATCCAGGCTTTCAAATTATTTAAAATGCTTTTGGGTAGCGTTGGTTTCAGTTGAAGCGCATATCCGTTTTTAGCAATTTGATTAGCAGCATATTGTTGAAAGGCGGCTTCAATTTCAGCATTAATGCTTGTATTCTCATCAAAATCTGACCCTTTTGGGAAGCGTTTTAATAATTGCGGTCGATTAGAATGGGAATACTCAATAGAAAACCCAAATAATAACCCAAAATTATTTAATTGATTGTGATAAGTGCTGACCAAATTGGAAACGTAAATGTCAGGCGTAATACCACCAGTACTAGTCAACAACTGTCTATTTCCTCTGGTTGTAAATTTATTATTTTCTGGGACTTTCAATTGGTTGGTATAGCCATTTTCTGGTAATCCCTCTAAATAAGGTAGTAACCAATCCTGTTGCTGGGTATAGGGCCCTTGGACATTCCTGCCCGCTGGGGTATAATACCGACCAATGGTAATCCGCATGGCGGAACCATCCCCTAATTTATAAGATTGCTGAATCAACCCTTTTCCATAAGTGGATTGACCAATCACCAACGCTCGGTCCCAATCTTGAAGGGCTGCGGTGAAAATCTCACTAGCAGAAGCCGTACTTTTATTAACTAAAATAATCAATTTCCCCTTTTCAAATAATCCTGCTCGTTCTGTAAAATACTCTTCTCTTTCTGTGTTATGGCTATGCGTAAAGATTACTAATTTCTTGCCCTCTAAAAATTCATCTGCCAAACCAACCGATGCATCCACTACTCCGCCTAGATTAAAGCGCAAGTCAAGAATCAAAGATTCAAGTCCTTGTTGTTTTAAGGTAGTGCAGGCTTCTTGAAATTCTGGTACAGTCAAAAAATTAAATCTTCCAACCTTGATATAACCTACCCTATCCGTCATCATGTGAGAAGCGTCTACACTATGTAATGGAACAGGGCTTCTTCTTATGCTAATATTTTTTGTTTGTTGGTTACGTTCAAAAGTAAGCTGCACCGTGGTACTATCTGGACCTTTGATCCTATTGGCAATAGTATCCATTCTGAGGCCGAGCACGCTTTTACCATTCACTTTGGTAATCAAATCCCCTCTTTTTAAACCTGCCTTTTCAGCCGCTCCCCCAATTACCACATCAATAATCATTGCCTTCTTAGCTAAGGGATAAATCTTAACACCTATCCCTTCTTCTTCAAATCCTTCATCTGCCTTCTTCTGCTTATCTAGTTCCTCTTTTGATTGATACCTAGAAAAGGGGTCTAATTGTTTTAAAATACTCCGAATCGCTATTTCCGCCAAGCGATCATTATGCGTAGAATCCACATAATGATTCTTCAAGTAAAACATCGCCCAATCTAATTTTTTCCCTGCACTTCCTCCATAGTAGGTTGGTTCATCATTATTGTCTGTTTGCTCGTCTTGTGCCAGCAGAGAGACCGATAAAAACCCACAAAAAAGAAAAAGAAAGAACTTGAGAAGATAATTTGTCATATTATTCGTAGAATTGAATGTGTGATGAATGAATACTTCTTTGACGGTTTGCTAACGAGATTAGCAACAATAAACCCAGTAATTAACGCTAAAAAAGCAAATTAGATATACATGAAATACTTTCTCCATCTATCTTATAAAGGCACCCATTATCGAGGTTGGCAAAGACAAGAGAATGTAATTAGTATTCAGGAAGCATTAGAACAAAACCTATCGAAAATGCTAGGGTACTCGCTCCCATGTATCGGATGTGGAAGAACGGATGCAGGGGTGCATGCTAGTCAATATTTTTGTCATATTACTTTGAAGGACCCATTGACTTATGATCCTGTTTTCAGGATCAATAAGATGCTACCAAATGATATAGTAGTACATGAATTCCTTGAAATGCCTAAAGAGGCGCATACCCAATATGATGCTTTAGAAAGAACCTATACCTATCGAATTCATGGAAAACCCAATCCATTCATTGATGACTTAAGTACTTATGTTCCGCTAGATGCAATAGATATAGAAAAACTAAGATTAGCAGCAAGTTATTTAAAAGGGACACATGATTTTCGAGCTTTTTGCAAACAACCTGATGTTTACAAAACTACTGATTGCCGAATAAGTAAAGTAACCATTACCTATCTTCCTCAACAATTCATTTTCACCATTACCGCTAATCGCTTTTTGAGAGGCATGGTCCGATTGATTGTTGGTAATTTGCTAGAAATAGGCAACGGAAAGTTAACGATAGAACAATTTCGTTCTGCTTTGGACCACCAACAGCCCCTACCCTACTTTAGGATGGCATATCCGCAAGGTTTATATCTCTCTAAGGTTAGTTACCCTTACCTTGATATACCCACTAAAGAAGTAAATACTTAGGAATGAGTTGAAAACAACTAAAAAAAAACTTAACTTTGCGCCCCAAAAAAAATTAGTTCAAAATAAGAGTTTTTATGATTATTATTGATGTAAAAGATAGCGAATCGATTGATAAAGCACTTAGAAGATATAAAAGAAAACACCGCCAAATTGGTGTCATCAAAGAATTGAGAAAAAGAAAGCATTTTACGAAGCCATCAGTAGAACGAAGAACGGAGGTACTGAAAGCGTCTTATCGTTTAAAGAAATTTGGCGCAGAATAGATAGTTTTTATCTATTGGTCTTTGGTATTTTATTTGCTTATAAAGATACTATTTGCCCTTATTGATATGCTATTATCAATCAGGGCTTTGTTTTTTGTACCCTCCTTATTCATTGCTTTTCTAATCAATTGTTATCTTGGCTCGAAATAATTACTTTCCCGATAGGATAACCACGCTACCATTTGATTTGAGACTGGATAAAAAGCGTTTCTGAAGAGTTGTTTAACCTGTTTATTTGTTTAACGATTTGTCATTTTCAGCAATTTATCCTGTCAATAGAAAGTGGGTGGACAAAAGTAATTTTACTTTAATTTTTTTGATTATTGATTACTAATCATTGATTATTAGCTAATTATGTGTGTTTATTATGTTTGAAAAATAATTAATAATCAGTCATTAATAATGTCCTTCCACTTATAAAAACACTAATTCATGAGAAAATTATTGCTTTCCAGTTTTTTCGCCTTCTTTATATTACAGACAGCTACTGCCCAATGTACCACTTCCACCAGAGAAGGTGTTCATGTAGTGCAATATGGCGAAACACTCTTCCGTATTTCTAAACTTTACGGGGTAACAATCGACAATTTAAGAGATTGGAATGGGATGAAGTTTAATGAAATATTATCCGTTTGCCAAGAATTACAAATACTTCCAAATACTACTCAAACTGCCGCTGCTCCTATTGTTTCTGAAGTGACTACTTATAGCGCACCCGTCTCTGAAGTGACCACTTATAGTGCGCCGGTAGAAACCTTCGTCACAAGGACCGTTCCTACAACTACTACAAGGACCTATACGGCACCTGCTACTGCTACCACTAGTCCCTATAATTCTTATCAAAGACAAGCTGGTGGAAAGCATGTGATTCAACAAGGAGAATCTATAGCCAATATTGCACGACTATATGGCTATACGGAAGAGCGATTCAGAGAATTCAATGTATTAAAACTTGGACAAGAATTAACGCCTGGTTCTGTTGTGTTATCGACCGATTGTTCTTGCGATCGAGTATCTTATTCTGAACAATCTAGGGGTTTATTTCAAGGTCAGTGGAACGACCGTTTAATTCCTCAACATGAAAATGCTTATTACCATAAGCGTTATAATAATAATGGTACGACTACTTATACAACTCCCTCTAGTACTAGTGGTTCTTATAACAACCAGTACTATACGCCCCCGTCTAGCAATACGAATACGCCCTCTCAAAGACCCACATATAATAATGGAGCTGCCACTGCTTGGGGGCAAGTGAATTCTCCCTCCCCTTCTACCCAAACAAATAATTGGAATAGAAATAATGATCAACCTTCTGCCAATCAAACAAATAATTGGAATAGAAATAATAATCAACCTACTACTAATACCAACAGAAATACACCTGCTCCATATAATAATTCAAGCGGTGGTTATTCGACTGCGGAAGAAAATGAAATGGTCAAGGAAATCAATTTATTACGTTCTAATCCAGCAGGCTATATCCCCTACGTGGAACAATACATTAGAGATATAAAAAGTGGAAAAGCCTTTGGCAGTTCTACTACTGCTGCCTATGAATTAATTGATGAATTGAAGAGAACGCCTCCTTTATCCATCTTACAAACAACCGATTGCTTATACCAAGCAGCTCGAAAACATGGAGAGGAAGCAGTCAGAAAAGGCAGTTCCGATCATCAAGGAATTGACGGTTCTTGGCCCTGGGATCGGGTAAAACGTTCTTGTGCTAATATGCAAGATGGTAATGAAAATTTAGTAGGTGGTCCTTCTAATATTCGAGAAGCAGTGATGCTATTATTGGTGGATGACGGTATTTCCAACAGAGGGCATCGAAAAACTTTATTGAATAAAGACTGGAAATATGTTGCTTGTTATAAAAGCGGTAAGGTCGGTCAAATGCCTAATAGCTGGGTCCAGTTGTTTGGTTATTAAATTTTAGTCATTGGTCATTAGTCATTGGTCATTTGTTAGTGACCAATGACCAATGACCAATGACCAATTTACCATTCTACAAATAATCGTTCCTGCCCCATTTTCCAAACCTCAATTTCGGTTAAAGCATATTTTCCTCTATCTCCAGATAATTTTATCGGTCCATATACCTGATAGTCTTTCCACGGTAATTGAAATTTTGGCTCTGCATCCGCAGCCGTCGTATAAAAATCCCACTGGCTGATAAGTCGAGTGGTCTTATCTACGTAAACCAAATATTTGTTATTTGGAGTCTTCCCTACATTTTGATACGTCAATTGCAATACGTCTGCGGGGCTTCCTTCTAAGGTCTTATCTTCCCCTATATATTTTAAGGTAACACCAGAGTCTTTCAACTTGAAAGGTAGGACCAACCAATAAGAATCATTGATCCACACGGATTCCCCTTTATCCATTAACTTCTCATAAACAGGGCCTTCTGTAAAAAGGGTGTCATTCCGCATAGCCTTCCCTTTTTTAGTATGAACATTCATAATGATCTTCAATTCCTCCTTTAGGAAATCTATGCGTACCTGCCCCGTATGCTTATCCCAAGCCAACTTTCTAGATCCAAAAAAATTCCATTTAATCAATCTAGTATTTTCCCAATTTTGCCGACCACCAGATGCAGTCACTACCTCATCTGCAATCGCAATCGCTTGCGCATCAGAATTCACTAAATCAAATCCTGCTGCGGGAGGATTCCCTACGATTTGTATGGTTTTTAATTGTTGATTACAAGCGATAAGGACTAGGAAAGAAAAAGAGAAAAGCAGATAGTGTGGGTTTTTCATAATATAAGCTATGTATTTTTCAGCTGATTTAATATGTCCCTCATGGGAGCGATAAAGTACATGAAGTAGGTCCAAGTCTTGCTTTGCGTTACTTAGCGAACCCGTGGCGATACTTTGCGGGAGATTTTTCTATGAATAGTGTATTTTCTTCCTGACTCCTGACTCCTGACTCCTGACTCCTGACTCCTGACTCCTAAAAATAAAAAAAGGATACCCCGGAGTTTAACAATTGGCTGATTATGATTAATTCCGTATTCAAATTGTTTATAAGTCAGCTAAAG
>CALJIQ010000496.1 GCA_937973995.1 uncultured Saprospiraceae bacterium | reverse complement strand
GTAGAACAGGCACCCCAGATTAGCAGACAGAAAGGAAGTATAAAATAAAATTTATTCATCTTGTTATTTTTAGATTCGTGATAATTGCTATAGTGATAGTGTATCAAAGGTGTTGATTTGGTGAAATTGGTTGGCATTTACCAAATCTATTGATACCCCACATCTCAAAATCCCGAAGGGATTCAATATGCATAGCACCGTATGCAATACGGTGACATTATGTACGGAGCAATTCCCAACCCAGAATGGGTTGAATATCGCACATTCAACCCATTCTGGGTTGGGAAATATCCTCAATCTTATCCCTAGATTGCATCTAGGGCTATTCGTATTCAATCCCTTCGGGATTGTAGAGATCAAAAAGATATGAGGTATCATAAGACTTTCAAAGTGGCTGACATCTCGCCTTCAAATCTAGAGATGACGGGCGTTTTTGAAAACGCCAACCATCTCAAACTACAAGTTAGCCTGACTGACAAAGCACACATAGCCAAAATTCTATGTGGTCTATTGTGTCTCGTATGTTTGCAACGAGGTAAATAAAAAAAAGCCCCTACTCAAAGAGTAAGAGCTTAATGAATAGCAATGGTCTTGAAAGGTGTCGAGCGGTCAGCTAGGAAGACAGCAACATATGTCGAGGGTGGTTGCTGCGTAAGATGCCTCGCCTTCTAAAGTTTGGTGAACTTTTGAAGTATTGGTTGTTGCTCGCCACCACCAATGCTAATAAAGTAAATACCGGTTTTATACTGCGCTACGTTGAGTATAATTTGTTGATTAGCATTGGCTTTCAAATGTTGTTGATGGACTTGTTGTCCTAGACTATTATAGATCACCATCGCTGAATTTTCAGCAACTAAGTTCTGGATATCGATGGTCAATTCCTGCTTCGTAGGATTCGGGTAGGCTTGTAAACTTGGTCCTTCCGTAGCAATTCCAAGATCAAGTGATGATCCTTGTGGCAACCATTGTTCCATTGGCAATGGTATAATGCGGATAGGCTCATTGCTTCTACTAGTAGCAGTAGCTTCCCTTAGTCCAGAAGAAGTAATATTAATCGTATAATCTTCTGTCTCTCCGTAAGTATTTTTTCCACAACTGGATGGATAGCCCGTATAGTTCATCGCTACCCGCATTCTTGTTTTTCCTAGCTTACAAGTAGTAGGAACTCTAAAGTTAATTTTAAGTGGATTCGTATGTTTATAAGAGAATACAATTTCTCCTGAATCATTAAAATCTCCGTCCTGATTATAGTCGATAAAGACTCTCCAATACAGCGCAAAGGAAGCTGAGGCAAATCCTGGAGATAAGGTCAGGACTTGACTAGACCCTCTATCCATATTCGTTGATAGAATTGAATAATCTCCATACCCAGCGTCATTTCCAGAGTTGTTACTGATGCTACCCAGGCGTACTTCTTTGATCCAAAAGAAATTAGTGTTCGTACCATAAGAAGAACAATAATTGGGTCTTGATTGAGAACAAGCCCCGATATTGATATCAAAAGATCGCTGAACAATATTTCCACAATTGTCCCTTGCCTCATAGGTCACGGAAGTGGTTCCAGTAGGAAAAATACCACCGTTAACAGGTCCATTATCAATCCGTCTAACATCTAAACAAGGAACTTCTATGATAAACTCTAATTCTTGATAATCAAAAATATCATCCCAATATCCATTGCCCATCATCATAACGTAATCTTGCGCTCCACTTAAATTATCAGGTTGGTTGGTATGCCAATTTTGGAAGGTCACCCGTTCTCCATTGGACCAAACAAATCTGCCTTCACTAGCTTTATCTGACAAACCAATATGGGCACTTTGCCCGGCTAAGAAATTAGCCAATAATCTATTTTCTGTAGCATCATTAATAGTTGCTAAATAGCCCCCCAAACTCTGAGCAATGGCACTTGCCTCTGGCCAAGTCGCTTTTCCTAAGGAGCAATAATATTGATGCCCATTGTACCGTCCCATATAAATAAATCCATTGAGCGCCTGTCCAGAGGGTGGACAATTATCACAACAACTCGTAGCGTATGGTTCCGTCCAAGCGACGGAGGTACCACCTATTCCTTCTTGGCAAGAAAAATTCACATCATTCGGCACCTGTACCCTTAGCGCAGATTCGACCGTGACATTAAAGGTGCAAGTATCTTTATTCCCACAATTATCTTCCATCTCGTAGGTCACTGTACTCGTCTGTTCCGCAGGGAAAGAACTACCATTTAGCGGACCACTAGTTTGTACCACTTTAACACATGGAATTTCAATGATGTATTCTAAAACGTCCGTTTTATAGGTATCATTCCAAGTTCCATCTGGCAATAACTGTCCATAATGTTGACTGCCATTTTTATTATCTGGTTGCAATTGGAACCAATTGGTGTAGTTTACTGGATCACCATTCAACCAATAAAAATTACCTTCATTTCCAACATCTGTCAAACCGATAAAGGCTCGCTGGGTTTGCAAAAAGCTAGTTAGAAATTGATTTTCTGCTGGGTCATTAATGACGGCCAAGTAGCCTCCCATCACATTAGCAGCAGCAAGTGCATCCTCCCAAACGGCTTTATCTTTCGAGCAGTAGTACCGATGTCCACCTCGCTCTCCAATATATAAATATCCTGCTACTTCCGTTTCTTTTGGACAAGCACTACAGCAAGCATTTCCACTAGGAGGTTCCCAAGTGGCAACAGCCGTTCCTTTTTCATCATCGCAAGTGATAAGGATGTCATCAGGGCAAGGTTGGGTTTGCAATCCTGAATCGCCTTCTGTTACCGTTACTGTAAAATCACAGGTGGTTGTATTTCCACAATCATCAGTTGCTGTTAAGGTAACCGTAGTCATCCCCGCAGAGAAGGTAGCATCCATATCTGGCAAACTAGTGACCGCAACATTTCCATCACAATTATCTGTTGCGGTGGGTAAGTCTATATTCAATCGTCCTCCTGTGCCACATCCATTAGTTTGTAATTGTACATCCGCAGGGCAGGTAATAGAAGGTGGGGTAATATCATCTAGCGTAATGGTTTGGGATAAACTATTCGTATTACCACAGACATCTTCCGCTGTCCAAGTTCTGACAATCACTTCCCCTGCACAGCCGCTACCCGAACTGGTTTCTTTAAAAGTTACTCCTACCATCATATCACAATTATCCGTTGCAGAAATA
Source organism: uncultured Saprospiraceae bacterium (assembly GCA_937973995.1). GTDB lineage: Bacteria > Bacteroidota > Bacteroidia > Chitinophagales > Saprospiraceae > JAFMDF01. The sequence goes on along the minus strand of CALJIQ010000496.1, from coordinate 2,673 downwards.
TTGGTTGGAGCATTTGGTACGATACCACATTCCACCGTTATATCGGTTGGTACATTTATTAAAGTTGGCGCTTCTACATCTGTTACAATAATTCGCTGCTCAAATTCAGTTGTATTTCCACAGGCATCTTCTGCGATCCACTCTCGAATAATCGTATAAGTATTAGGGCAAGTCTGAGAACCTGACTCTTCTGATTCAAAAAATTGTACCGCCACTACTCCATCGCATCCATCCATAGCCGTCACGGTTGGAGGCATTGGCAATTGACCGCAACTCATTTTTATATCACCCGCAGGTAGCCCGCTTAAGACAGGGGCTTCTGTATCAAATAAAGTGATCGTTGAAATAAAATCTGCACTAGCATTGCCACATTCATCTGTTGCTCTCCAAGTAATGGTTCTTATACTTGTGTTGGGACAAGTACCATTGGTAGAAATATCACTAACCTTACTAACTGTCACGGTACTACAATCATCTGTTGCGATAGGTATTGCAGGCATCGGAATAATCTTCCCACAAGGGTACCTCATCTGGAAATCCTTAGCTGCTGATTGCCATACAGGGGCTTTATTATCTTCTAATGTTATCGTTTGTACACATTGGGCTTTTTGATTGTCCATCCCTTCAAAATGAGCCGTCCATGTTCTTGTAATCATTTTACCATTCGTACATTGAGTGGCCGTTTCTACATCTGAATAACTGATGACTACTTTACAGTTCGCATCCTGATCAGCGGAGGTAGCTTGACCTGTATTAGTAGGATCTGTAGATACACCAGGACAGGCTGAAAAATCAGTCGGACAAGTAATAGCAGGCACGCCTGTTCTATTAATGGTACAAGTAACTGGGTCAAAATTCTCGGTGGTTAGTGGGCAATTATCCAGTAGTTGTGGAGGTTCATTGATAATGACACAATTAGTCTTATCAAAAAAATCGGTTGTTAGATCACAACCATCGTCAGGATCAAGGTCCGTAGAAGTACAGCCACAAGTTGCCGTATCCCAAGTATCTATAGTCAGTGGACAACCATCTTCACAATTTACAGCAACTATGTCATACTCACAATCACAGGTAGCGGTGTTAATTTTTCCATTAGAAAAAATCATCGTGTTGTCACAATAGTCTGGACAATCTACATCTGTCTTTATACAACATTGATCGGTGATGGTATAAATAACATCTGTACAAATCATACAATCGTAGCCTTGTTCCGCAGTCGCATCATAGCAATATTCAAAAGCGATTTGTTGACCAAGACTTCCAGTCAGTGTCACATTGTTAGGATTGATAATACTGCCATTACTATCTTTCCAAGTACCTTTCTTTTGACCCGTAGGTTCTAGCAAGGCCAAATTAATTAGAGTGGACAATTCACTCAAACAAGCAGTTTGATTAGCGATTTCAATAGTGGGGGGTTCATTGATTTCAACGTCTTGAATGGAAACGGGTCCATTCCCAGGACGACATAGGGTAATGGCATATTCTGTTACCTTGGGCATTCCTACAATACAAATTTGTCCTTCCGTCGTACTGCCTAAACTCTGCCATTGTCCAGGATTATTAGGGTCTTCTTGCCAAAAGCAAACATTCCCCAAAGCGGTACCACAACCTTGTCTAGGAGAAAAGCAAAATTGAGTACCACAATCTTCTTGCCCACCCATTAAGTTGGTAAAGAGGAAAGTGCCACATCCCTTGTCTGTATCCTCTGCGCCTGAGTTTCCGATACAGAAATCCTTGTTCGCCATGTTATCAAAATTAGTAACATCAATTTCTAAATATACGGGCAAGCCCGTTATCACCTTCCCTGGCGCTGCATAGGGAGGGGGATCATCGTTATTTTTTTTACAATCTGTCAATGCAGATTGACTCAAAGCATCTGTGGAGGTAATAAATAATATTAGAAGTAGGAATAAGTGTATTAGCGTTTTTGTCTTCATAGATGAAAGTAATTGTCAGGCGAATGAAGGGAGTTGGAAGGTTATAACTAGTGGACTCAACAATGATTGTTCAATTTTAAAAATAGTATCACATATTCGGAAGCCTAAACTAGGTAGGGTTGAGATTAATTCTGTTGTCCGCCTTATGCATTTTGAGGAAGGGAAATTTTTGGTTATAAGTGAATCATTTAAACAATAACCTCGACTTTTGAGCTGTTTCTTTTGCTGTCATACTTCGTTAGAAAGCCTCGCCGATGCATCTGCATCGCCTGCGTTTTCTGCCTTGTCTGACAACAAAACAAACTATCTCAAATTGTCGATTTTATTATTTGAATGATTCAAAGGCGATTGTACGTAAAGGTAGTTAGCGTCGGAAGGCTATTAAATTGTTTATTTGTTGAATTGCTTATTTGTTTATTGAATGCTTACTAAACAAATAAACAGCTAAACGAATAAACTAAGTTGTGTGTTTGGTTAAAGCCTTTATTGCGAATGTCGTTTGTTCAATAGTTCTTGTACTAAAGTATTAATTTTGAATGATGAATTTTAAATTTTGAATGACGCATACCTCATTCAAAATTCACTCACTCAAAATTCAACATTAATAAAAAATCGGTCTTTGTTGCAATGTATTTGTTCCATCGTTTTTCAACGAATACTCTAAATTATAACTATTTCTATGTGGAAGGAAATTTCTGAGTGTTAAGACTATGGGTTATGCTAGTATTTTACAAAT